>JAYUOP010000028.1:0-40399 GCA_043760745.1 Hyphomicrobiales bacterium | reverse complement strand
GGTCAGCCACAACTTGGGTCATGCCATAATGGTCGCGCACGTCGATGAACAACACGCCACCATGATCGCGCACACGATGAACCCAGCCAGAGATGCGGGTTTCGGTGCCCTGATGTTCAGAGCGAAGTGCGCCACAGGTATGGCTACGATAGGCATGGGTCATGGTTTAATTATCCTCAAATACGCCGGGGAAAAGCGCATGAGATGGTCGATTTGTCAAGTTTTTAGCGGATTTTTCTTGTTCCAAATTTGACCAAAGTTGCGCAGTATTGCCTATTCGAAGACTTTAGACCCAAATAGGCTGGATCATGACCAAGACACCCAAAGTTAAACTCGCAGCCGAACGGTTTTCGATAATCAATGCCTTTCGGTCGACGTTGGATGGTCTGGACAAGGTTACCAGTTACTTTCGCAATCTGATTATCAATCTCGCGTTCATGATCGCCTTTTTTGCCATTGTCCCCTTGGTCGGCGTGGAAATGTTTCGCGACCGGGTAACGATTGAGCCTATTAATGTGCCATCGGACATTGCTGATTTAGGTCTCACAAGTGAAGTTGCGGCGAACCGGCTTTGGGATGCGTTGCAGGCCGTTGGGAAAGCAGCGCAAACCGATAAAGAGCAACTTGTGGTCTTGCCGCAATCGCGGCGGGTGGAATTCGCATTTCCGGATTCTGGGTTTTCATTTGAATCGCTGATTTATCACGTGCGCCGATTTGCCGGTCTTTATGAGACCCGTATTGCTGGTGAATTTATTTGCACCACTTCGCCATGCACCAAGCTAGGCCTGCAATTGCGATTGCGTTTGGTGCACGATGGCATGGATGTGATTGAACTGCCGCCCATGCAAGATATGCCAGAGCGCGAATATTTAATGACCGGAGCAGCCGAACTTTTGCGTCATCTTGATCCTTTTGTAGCGGCGGCATATTTACTAAATACCGACCCCGAACATGCCTTGGCCAGTTTGCGCAAGATTGTTAAAACCAAGCACAAGGACGCAAAGTGGGCGCAAAATCTGATTGGTCTTGCGCTGGAAAAACAAGGTTACATTGACAAAGCAGAAACGAGCTTTCGAGAGGCTTTAGCAATAGATCCCAAGCATATGCCCGCACTGATCAATTTGGGAAGGTTATTAGCGGAATCTGGTAATGCAGCAAAATCATTAGAAATTATTGATCGCGCCATCGCTCAAGAGCCAATGAATGCGCGCGCGTGGGTGGTCCGTGGATTGGCTTATCAAGCGGCAAATGATCCCGCTCAAGCGCTTGCTGCGTTCAAGAGGACGGCAGAAATAATCCCAGAGTCGAGTTGGCCATTTTGGCGAATTGGTTATTTCTTGTACAACCAAGGCGACAATGCGGGCGCTAAAGCCCATTATGAAATTGCTCTCGAAAATGATCCGGATTTTGTAGAGGCGCGTTACGGCTTGGCGGCTGTGGCGTTGGCTACCGATGATCGTAAAGAATTACTTCATCAGTATACAGAGGTTTTGCGCATGAAGCCAAACTCCGCCGCTGCGATGGCCGATGTTGCCTTAGCGCAAGCGCTGAATAAAAAATATACGAACGCTATGGTCAGTTATATGAGTGCTTTGAAAATTGAGCCTGAAAATGCCAATTGGCATTGGAAGCTTGGTCAATTGCAGCGCGATGATAGCGCTTTTGCGGTCGCTGAGAAATCTTTGCTGACTGCGTTGAAAATCAATCCGGATTTGACAGAAATTTATTTTGATCTCGGCTCGACTTATCAGCGGATGGGTCGAAAAGTTGAAGCTAAGACGGCCTATGAAACGTTTTTAGAAAAACATCCAGATTCAGCCTATGCAGCTTTGGCCAAAATATTTCTCAGTCAGCTTTAAAGACCGCCAACGATCACAGCTTTCTTCTTTTTCTTTTTCTTCACCACTTTTACGTCCTTCTTGGCGAGCCAGAAAGGAACGAATGGTTTCTTAGGACCTTTTACAATTTGCCGCTCAGGGCGACCACTGAAGTCGAAAAATCCACCGGTCACGGCAATCGTTGTGTTATTGGTCCCAGCACTAGAAACGAGCGAAAATAACTTTGCGGCATTTGCGGGGGCCAATCGAATGCAGCCATGCGACACACGACGACCAAGGCTTTTTACGCTGTAGCTGCCATGAATGGCGTGTCCACGGCCAGTGAAGAACATGGCATTTGGCATTGGAGCATTATCCCATTCTTTCGAGAAATGTTCTTTTTCCATTCGGAATGGGCGATAGGTTCCGCTCGGCGTATCGTAACCAGGTGCGCCTGTTGAGACCGGCCAAACGTATTCTTTTTCGCCGTCGATGACCACAGTCATTTTTTGCGAAACTTTACTGATCGTAATGATAATTTTTTTTGCTAATGCAGGGGAAGCGGCAAGGACCAGGCTAAGGAAAATAGTGCTCGTCCAAAGCTTTAATTTAGAGTGCACATTCATTGCAAATCAATCCTCATTTTTCCACTGCGGATGCTTATAAGCGAACTGTTTGCAATGGTCGAGTGAACAAATTGTGACTATCATTGTTCACGAAAGTTGAGTCCATTATGTCGATTTATCACTCTGAATTTAAACTGCAGCCGTTTTGGTGGGAAGCTTATACGCCGCAAGTCTTGCCAGAAATTGCATTGCCCAAAGACACCCGCGTTGCAATTATTGGCGCCGGCTATGCTGGATTGTCTGCGGCACTCGAGTTATCCAAACAAGGATTACAGTGTTTGGTGCTGGACGCGGCCGAGCCAGGTTTTGGCGCATCCACGAGGAGCGGGGGCATGGTGTCAGGCGGGGTGAATGTTGGCAAGCGTTACATTGCGAGAGCTATGAATGCTGAAGAGTCTACACCATTTTTGAATGACGCTGCCGACGCATTTACCCATGTTGAAAACTTGGTTACGCAAGAAAAAATCGATTGCGGTTGGACCAAGTCTGGATATTTTTTAGGGGCTTGGTGCAAGTCGCATTATGATGGCATGGCTGCAAAAATTGCGACACTGAATGCCCAAGCGCAGTCTGAGGCATATTTAGTTCCGCCAGAAAATATGCGCGCTGAAATTGGCTCCGATTATTATCGCGGTGGCATGGTGGTGCAAAGGGCGGCCCATATCCACCCAGCTCTCTATTTCAAAGGCTTGCTCAATCTTTGCCAAAAAGCGGGTGTTGCAATTGCAGCTAAAACTGCGGTTACTGGCCTCACCCAAAATGCAGATGGCACTTGGCTCGTCTCCACGCCGCGCGGCAGCTTAAAAGCGGCTGATGTGATTGTGGCCACTAACGGCTACACGGGATCGGTCACATCATCATTGCAGCGGCGTGTGGTTCCAATGGGTTCGTATTTGATTGCCACAGAGGAACTGCCTGCTGATCTTGCCGCAACTCTTTCACCGCGTAATCGTTCGTTTGCTGATACGCGGCGGGTTTTGACTTATTACCGCATGTCGCCCGATGGCAAACGGTTGATCTTTGGCGGTCGGGCTAAATTTGGGCAGACTGATCCATTAGAAACTGCGCCAATTTTGCATCGGTTTATGATCGACCGCTTTCCACAATTAGCAGGCATAAAAATCACCCACGCGTGGACAGGCAATGTCGCCTTCACTGTCGATGAAATGCCCCATATGGGGAAGTTTGATAATTTGCATTACGCGCTTGGCTGCAATGGTTCTGGCATAGCGATGATGAGTTATCTCGGGTCTCAAGTCGCTCGAAAAATCGCAGGCAAAGTCAATCGCATTTGCGCGTTTGATCGCGAAGAATTCCCGGACCATTGGGCCTACAAAGGCAATCCATGGTTTGTTCCCATGATCGGAAAATACTTTGGTTTACGCGACTGGATTGATCGGCGGCTAAACTAAGCCGAGATCATCTAAGCTTTTGGCCATGGCTGGCGCTGATTCCGCTACAGGGCGGAAAGAAATGTTTAGCGCTTTACGGGTTTGGCTATTGTCAAATTTCGATTCATGGCCGAGCGATGATACCACGCTGCGGGCGGCGGGATCGAACAAGGCAATTATCCGCAAAACAAAATCTGGAACTTGGCGACTTGGAACTTTTCGGGCCCGCTCGCCCAGCTGCGCTTTAATCGGACGCATCATGTCAATAAACCATGATGATTCCGCACAGCCCATATAACGCCCACCTGATGGCTCTTTGGTTTCCAATGCCAAGCGGTGCATAACAGCGATATCGCGAACATCAACAGTTGGAAAAGAAAGCCGTGGAGAGCCTGGATATTTTCCGCGCATAAACATGCGAATGACTTCAGCAGACGATCCCAATTCCTTGTCGAGCAACGGCCCTAATACAAACCCGGGGTTCACCGAAGCATAATGCATCGATGATTTTGACGACAACATATGGTCACGCGCAGCACGCTCAGCCAAAGTTTTTGATTTCGCATAGGCGTTAATGCCGGGACCATTCACATCGCTCCAATCTGCTTCGGTAAAAGGTGCAACCCGGTCGCGGGAATGGCCTTCCATGATTGCGGCGATGGACGAGGTTTGGACAAAGCGCTGGACATTGTTTTCAATTGCGGCGCGCAAAACCCGCAGTGTGCCGTCCACCGCTGGGCGGATCAATTCATTCTCGTCTTTTGGTTGGGCCAAAGGGAATGGCGAAGCCAAATGGGCCACACCCCAAACATCAGCTGTGGCTTCATGCCAACCCACATCGGCGCCCAAATCGGCAGCGACAAAGCTCAAGTGTGTGACATCGCAATGTTGGGCTAAGGTTTCGCGCACGGCATCGGCTTTTGACAGACTGCGCAAAGTGCCACGCACATGATAGCCATTTTTGAGAAGTTCAACAGCACAATGCTTGGCGATAAAGCCCGATATCCCAGTGACCAAAACTAACTTCGCCATTTTTATTCTCCGCGTTCATAAATGTTTGTTTAAAACGAAATGGGAAGCTTTTGTATTACTGCAAGTGCAAAATTATCCGCACTTCGCAGTCATGGCCCATTTGTTTTCGGCATAGGCTGGTTTGTTGGTGAGTTGGCCACGCTGGCCTTCTGGGCAGGCGTAATAACCAAGCGAAGAGGTGGCAACGGCTACAGCGTCTTTTTGTTGCTTAGGGCTCATGCCGGCAACGGAAAGCGCGTAAATACCGGAAGACGCTGTTGGACCGAAATCGAGCTGATAAGTTTTGCCGTTATAGAAAATTGGTTCCGAGCGCGATTTGGCAATGGCTTTTGGCGCAGCAACATCGGGCTTATTCACAATATCCACATCCGGTTTTTTGGCGCATGCTGTCAACGCAATAGCACTACAAATCATTATGACGATTTTTTTCATGGAAGCCTTATGCCTGTGAACTCTCGACGCGGCAAGCTTGGCGTGGCATATCGGGCGCATGATTAAATTTGATGCACAGTCCTTACTCGTTTCCCGCACCAATGCTGCCGATGAAGGTGCAATTATTCGTATGGCGCAGAAAACGCGAGACATGCGCGCGGCGGGACGTGACGTTGTCAGTCTGACTGTGGGTGAGCCTGACTTTGATACGCCGATGAACATTCAAGAAGCGGCAACGGCTGCGATGAAGGCAGGTTTCACGCATTATTCGCCAGTTGCTGGCATTCCGGAAATGCGGTCGGCGGTAGCCAAAAAGCTTCGAACAGAGAATAGTTTGGACTATGCGCCGACAGATATTGTGATGACCAATGGCGCAAAGCAAGCGATTGCTAATGCGATTTCAGCCCTGATTGATGTGGGCGATGAGGTGATTATGTTGGCGCCGTTTTGGGTGTCCTATGAGGCTACAGTGCGCTTTGCTGGCGGCACGCCAGTCGTGCTGCAATCTGATATTTCGGAAGGTTACAAAGTTCCAGCTTCGCGTATTGCTGCGGCGGTTACGCCTCGCACTAAGATGGTTGTTTTGAACTCGCCAAGCAACCCAAGTGGTGCGGTTTGGTCGCGCGAAGAGCTGGCCGAGATTGCCAAAATTGTTTTGGCTCATCCGCGCATGGTGGTTTTGTCGGATGAGATTTATGAGTATATTATTTTTGATGGCGAGATGAATTCGATCGGCGCCCTGCCCGGCATGCGCGACCGCACGATTACTGTGAATGGTTTTTCCAAGAGCTTTGCCATGACGGGTTGGCGCTTGGGTTATACCGCTGCCATTGAACCATTCACCAAAGCCATGATGCGTATTCAAAGCACGATCACGACGGGGGCAAATCAATTTGTGCAGCGGGCCGCGATTGCGGCGCTCGAAGGCCCGCGTGATGCGGTTGAGATGATGCGCGTGCGCTACCAATCGCGGCGGGACATGGTGGTAACCGGACTTTGCAAAATTAATGGTGTGAAAATTGGTGCAATTCCTGCAACATTTTATGCTTTGCCAGATGTGTCCGCTTTACTCGGTAAAAAATCCGGCAATCACGTAATCGATACGCCAGAAGTGTTATGCGACTGGTTGCTTGAGCAGCATGGCGTGGCTGTGGTTCCGGGATCTGCATTTGGCGCAGCAACGTGTATCCGCTTATCATTTGCGGCAAGCGAAGCAGACATTGAAAAAGCCCTGCACAGACTTGCGCAGGGCTTGAATAGCTTAGTCTAAGTGTTTCTATTCCGCAGCCATTTTTGGTTTTGGTTTTGGAATTTGCCGTGCAAGATCTTGGATCTGATCGCGCACTTCGTTCAGTTTGGTTGCGAGTTCATCAACATCACTTGCAGTTTCGGCGGACTCTTTTTGCAAGTCTGCAATTTGCGGATCGACTATAACAGGCTCATCAGACTTGCCAATAAAGCGACCAAACAGCCAGTTTGATAATCGCGCCAAATCATCCATTGCGATGTAAAACGATGGCACGAAAATTAAGCTCAAGAAAGTCGAGGCAATCAGGCCACCGATCACCGCTGTGGCCATTGGTGAGCGGAAAGAACCGCCTTCGCCTACACCAAGTGCCGATGGTAGCATGCCCGCCGCCATAGCAATTGTGGTCATCACAATCGGGCGCGCCCGCATCCGGCCAGCTTCAACAATTGCGTCCAAGCGCTCCATGCCATGCTTGGTCCGTTCAACAGCAAAGTCGATAAGCATGATTGCGTTCTTGGCAACAATACCAATGAGCATCAACATGCCAATGATCACAGGCATCGAGAACGCCATATCGAATGTCAGCAATGCAAGCACTACGCCACCAATTGATAGCGGCAAAGAAAGCAAAATTGCGAAGGGTTGGAAAATATTGCCCAACAACAACACGAGAACAAACAGCATCAAGATAACGCCGAGACCTGCTGCCTTGACGAACTCTTGGTTCACTTCTTCTTGAATTTCCGCATCGCCACTTTGATTAAGAATAACCGACTTGGGGAAATTCAGACCGTCTGCAACCTCTTGAATTCGACTAGCGGCTTCTCCCAGTTCTGTTCCCGGAACAATATCCGCACCAATAGAAGCTTGACGTTGACGATTGAACCGATTGATCGAACTCGGCCCCCGCGAGAATGTGACATCTGCTACAGAAGACAAAGGTACAGATAAGCCTCCTTCAGTGCGCAGTCTTAAGTTTGAAATCTCACTAAAGTCAGTACGAGCTGATTCAGGAATTTGCACACGGATTGGGATTAAGCGGTCGCCCGCATTAAATTTTGCCAACAGGGGACCGAAATCACCAATAGTCGCCACGCGCACAGCTTGCGAAATTTGTGCCGCGGTGATCCCTAGTCTCGCTGCTTCTTCGGTCTTTGGCGAAATCTTGATTTCAGGGCGATCAAGCCCACCCTGTGCTGCAACGGCACGCAGTTTTGGCTCTTTCCGCAAAGCGACTTCTAATTGGCCAACAGCTTTACTTAAAGCAACGGGGTCATTTGAAAGCATGTTAAATTGAACTTCACGCTCACCACGCTCGGTTATTTTGGCCCATCGTACATCTGGCATGTTCGAAAGTTTTGGCAAGATTTCGTTTTCAATTTCAAACTGTGGCTTGCTGCGCCCGTCTGGTGTGACGCCTGACAAGGTTAGGCCGAGATTTCTATTCAGCATACTGACGATTGGATTGACCACACCGGTCAAAAGGCCAACATCTCGGTGATTCAAGTTCACAAATATAGACGCATAACGCGGCTCAAGATTGCCCGTTGGCGAAGAACCACCCAACACAAACACATGCGAAACTTCCGGATTCTTGCGGATCTCAGTAGCCATTATGTCGGTGGTAGCTTGCGTGTCTTTCAGTCTCGAACCCGGTGGCAACTCAACTGACAAAACAAATCTTGATTCATCGCCAGCAGGAATAAATCCTGTTGGCAATAAGGGGATCAGACTTACTGAACCCATCAAGGTCAAAAACGACAGGCCAATGGTAACATAGCTCATCACGCGCGGACGCCAAGTGCGGGCAATCTCATTGCCAGCAGCATCAAATTTCGACTTACGGCGAATTGTTGGTGCCCAGTTTAGGAGTCGCAAAAGTCCTACATAAAGCACCATCAGCAGGCCTGATTTGTGTTCGACATGTTTGCCATCGCGCATGAGATATGCCGCCATCATCGGCGTGATCAATCGAGCAACCAGCAATGAGAACAACACAGCCACAGCGACAGTTAAACCGAATTGTTTGAAATATTGGCCCACTACGCCGCCCATGAATGACACCGGCACAAACACCATTACGATTGTGAAGGTAATCGCAATAACAGCGAGGCCAATTTCATCGGACGCTTCCATTGCGGCACGATAGGCGGATTTGCCCATTTTCATATGCCGCGCAATGTTCTCTATTTCCACGATAGCATCATCGACCAGAATACCTGTCGCCAATGTAATACCGAGGAAAGAAACAAGATTAAGTGAGAAACCCAATTGGCTCATTGCCCAGAATGTGGGTATTGCAGATAAAGGCAAAGCGACTGCCGATATCAACGTGGCGCGCCAATCACGCAAGAATAAGAAGACGACGATTACAGCGAGGATTGCGCCTTCGATCAGGCTTTCCATGGCAGCAACATAATTGCCGTGAATGAAATAGACTGTATCATCGACCAGCGAGAACGCCGCAGCGCCTGGCACTTTTTTGATTTCTTCTATGCGCTTTGCGACGCGTTCACCAACTTCTGTAGAGCTGGAACCTTTGGCGCGGAAAATTGAGAATGTGACAACTGCATCGCCGTTGAAGCGTGCAAATGACCGTGCTTCTTCGGTGCTGTCAGTTACTTTGGAGATTTCAGACAGTCGGACCTGTTTGCCGCCCGGCAAGGAAATTTTGGTTTCGCCCAAAGCCTCGAGTGTACGTGCGCCACCTAATGTTCGAATAGCTTGTTCGCGGCCACCAACCTCACCACGGCCAGCGCCATAGTCAGCATTGGTTGAACTCAACTGTTGGTTCACATCTGCAGCGGTAACGCCAAGCGCTTGTAACTTTGACGGATCAAGATCAACACGGATTTCGCGATCAACACCACCATAACGCTCAACACGACCAACGCCGGGCAAGCCTTGCAACTGGCGCTTTACAACATCATCCACATACCACGACAATTCTTCTAAAGTTTTGCCGGGTGCAGATGCAGCATAAGTTTGAATTGCCTGACCTTCAACGTCGATACGCTGGATTAATGGTTCATCAATGCCGCCGGGCAAGTTTGATCGGATTTTGGCGATGGCGTCTTTTACGTCCTCAAGGGCTTTGTCGGTTGAAACGCCAAGCCGGAATTCAATTGCGGTAGAAGAAACCCCATCAGACATGGTTGAGCTGATGTTCTTGACACCCGTAATCGCCGAAACCGAGTCTTCGATGACTTTGGTGACTTGGCTTTCAAGTTCAGCGGGCGCTGCACCCGATTGCGAAACTGAAACAGCGATCAGTGGAACGTCAATATTTGGAAATTGCGTAATCGGTAAGCTACGAAAACTCTGAATACCAATGAGCACCAACACCAAGAATAACAGGATAGGTGGGACAGGGTTTCGGATGGCCCAGGCTGAGAAATTAAAGTTCATTGGGTATCCTTAATTCGATTGTTCAAGCAAAACTGCGGTTACTGTATCGCCGTCGCGAACGAAACTGCCGGCTTTGGCCACGTAAGTTTCGCCTGCGACTACACCACTCGTAATTTCAATATCGCCGGTGCCTACGAGACCCGTGATGACTTTGCGTTCTTCGACCTTACCGTCTTTGACGATTTGAACGGTTGGACCATCTTCACCAAAGGTTACAGCTGTGAGCGGTAAAACGACGCCTTCGGCAGTTGCCAAAGCAATCTGCGCGCGGCCAAAACTGCCCAATGGAATACGAGCGGAATCGCTTACGCGAATATGTGCAATTCCAATGCGGGTGGATTCATTCACTTCCGGCGAGATTAGTTTGACGATACCTTCGATAGGCTTATCGACGCCATTGACGACTATCGTTGCTTTTTGGCCAAGCTTGACGCGGGGCAGATCCGACTCCGGAACTTCGGCTAAAAGCTTGACTACACCAAGTGCAACAATATGAAACATAGGATCGCGGCTGGCGGAGGCAATGCCACCTAGTTGGACTGTGCGACGACTAATGTAGCCGTCGATCGGCGCTTTTATTTCCGTACGGCTTTTGCGGAGTTCAAGATCGGCCATTTCAGCTTCGATTACGACGCGATCTGCCATAGTTACTTCAAACCCAAGTTTAGCAGCATCAAGTTGTGACGAGGCTAAATCATAGGTCGCCCGGCGTTGATCAAACTGTTCAACGGAGACCACACCGCTGGCGCGAAGTTTCTTCGTGCGGTTCAAATCGGAGTTGGCACTATCTGCTGAAATTTTGGCTTGAGAAATTTGGTTTTTGGCTTGGCTCAAAGCTGCATCATTGCGGGCGAGGCTCGCTTTGGTTTGTGCGATTTGAATAGCAGTTTGCGATTCCGAAAGCCGCGCCAAAACTTGGCCTTTCTTTACGGTATCACCCTCTTCCGCTAAAATCTCTGTGACCAACAAGCCTTCAACTTCTGGGTTGACCAAAACCAATTCGCCAGCGGCGAAACTTCCGGTCACAGTTAAGTTTTCAGCAATAGGTTTTTTCACAGCGACTAAAACTGAAATGCTCGGGGGGGGTGGCGGCTCTGCGGCGACCTCAGCGGTTTGCGCCACTGCACTACCCATCATTAACGAAGTTGCAAAAACACCAATGATGACGGACTTTTGAATTGCAGCGATGGAAACCAGTTGCGACTTTGACATTTTCAACTTTCTATTTGACATCATTTTTTATTCGGCAGCTAAGACGGTGCGTGCGGCCACCAGTTCACCACGCTTTTGCAACAAGCAGCTGACAGAGGCTGTCAGTACTGCTTCGCCGTAGTCCAACACAAAAGCTGGCCCCGGCATATCGCAGGATTCCAGCCGACACGCCGCTATACGGTCAAGGTCGGCTCTTAGGTCACCCAATTGCTTATCAATTGCGATTAACATGTGACCCGCAGGGAGATATTCTTGCAGCAACATTTCAAAAAGGAATTCCGATTTGAATTTGTCTGTTGCGGGAACCACTGAAACTGCTGCCGCAAGAGCCCGATGACCATCCTCGGTGATGGCATAGACTTTTTTATCGGGCTTACCGGATTGCTCTTCAGCGTGAACTGTTAGTTTTCCTTCGTTGAGAAGCTGGGTTAAAGCGGGATAAATCGAGCCATAGCTTGCTTCGATGAAGTGGCTGAACATGCCTTCTTCAATATCTTTTTTGATCTCATAACCCGAAGCGGGTCGAGCGGCGAGTATGCCAAGGCAAAGGGTTCTTACATTCATTGATATGCCAAACTGATTTATACCAAACCGATATATGCTAGTTTGATATATATCGGAAAGTTCTCACAAATGAAAGCGTTAATGAAAAGATAATTTCATAGGATCAAAATGAACTTCGATAATATTGTATCTATTGTCTTGCTTTGCGTCGTCTAAATGTCAGATCATAGTCGTATTCACTATTGGATTTCCCATTGCATTATTTAGAACTCACTGATTGCCAATATTTTGGTTGTTTAGTTGCGTTCGATGCACTTGTGTTGGGCGGCGCAGTTCTCTAAGAATGCCAACAACTGCAGCCCACATGAGCTGTAGACATAACAGTTAGACAAAAAGAACATAGGGGGGCGCATGGAGTATTTTCTCCAACAGCTCGTAAACGGCGTGACGCTTGGTTCAATTTATGGACTAATCGCAATCGGCTATACCATGGTTTATGGCATCATTGGCATGATCAACTTTGCGCATGGCGATGTTTTCATGGTCGGCAGTGTTACCGCTTTTATTGTGGTTTTAGCACTTGGTGTTACCGGCGGCAGCGGCGCTTTCATTATCATTCTCGCTTTGGCCTTGGTTGTTGTGATCGCAATGATTATTGCAGCAGCTTATAATTGGACGATTGAGCGCGTGGCTTATAAGCCGTTGCGCGGCTCCTTCCGGTTGGCGCCATTGATTTCAGCGATCGGCATGTCCATCGTTTTGCAAGAGTTCGTTCGTATCGCTCAAGAAGGGCGACCAAAGCCAACTCAACCGATTATCACAGGCAGCTATGAAATTGCCAAACGTGTTACGGAATCTGGTGAGTTCATCGTCAAAATCTCAAATATGCAAATCTTGGTCATCGTATCAACGCTGGTCCTGATGGTGATTTTTACCGCACTTATCCAAAAGACCTCACTTGGTCGGGCGCAACGCGCTTGTGAGCAAGATCAGAAAATGGCTTCGCTGTTAGGGATCGATGTTGATCGCACGATTTCAATCACCTTTATTTTAGGCGCAGCTCTTGCGGCATTCGCGGGCATGATGTTCTTCTTGTATTACGGTGTAACAGATTTTTACGTGGGATTTTTAGCTGGGATCAAAGCCTTCACGGCAGCAGTACTCGGGGGCATTGGCTCTATTCCGGGCGCAATGCTTGGTGGATTAGTGATTGGCCTAATCGAAGTTATGTGGTCAGCCTACTTCACGGTCGAGTACAAAGACGTGGCGGCGTTTACCGTCCTTGTCATTGTGCTGATCTTCATGCCACAAGGCCTCCTCGGTAAACCCGAAGTGGAGAAAGTGTAATTATGGCTGCTGCTCCCAAAGATACCAGCATGACTGCTGAAACTTCAGCGCTTGATATGGCTGGCATTGTAAAGGATTTGCTGATCACAGCAATTCTAACTTTCTTAATTTTAACGCCAATCGTTGCCTTAAAAACCACGATGAACCAAGGCTCCCTCATTATTGAGGGGCGATGGGAAATGGTTTTCTGGTTGACGCTGATTGTTGTGATCGGACGTCTGCTGCTTCATATCTTCATTTGGAATAGGAAGCCATCCACATCCAGTGCAGCGCGCGTGGCTGGCAGCACTCAATGGGCGGGTGCTATCGATTTTATTGGCAAGTATTTGAACCCTGCTCTCCTCGTTATCGCTGTGGTTCTGCCATTCCTCGTTGGCTTTGATAAACGCGCGATTGATCTTTCAATTTATATTCTAACTTACATTATGTTGGGTTGGGGGCTTAACATTGTGGTCGGACTCGCTGGCCTTTTGGACTTAGGTTATGTGGCGTTTTATGCCATTGGCGCTTATGCCTACGCATTGCTGGCCACGGTTTATTTGCCTTATTGGTTTGGGCCGTGGATTGTTCCTTGGGCGTTCTATATCACGTTGCCTCTCGCCGGTTTGTTGGCGGCACTATGGGGTGTAATCCTTGGTTTTCCAGTGCTGCGATTGCGCGGCGATTACCTGGCGATTGTGACCCTAGCATTCGGTGAAATCATTCGGTTGGTTCTGATCAACTGGTTTGACTTCACAAATGGTCCGCAAGGAATCACTGTTCCAAAAGCAACTTTCTTTGGCCTGCCGTTCAAAGATGTACCCGGTGGATTTGCGGATACATTCGGTCTGACATTTGACCGGATCCATGGCTATGTGTTCCTATATTATCTGATTTTGATTTTGGCCTTGGCGACATTCTTTGTGACGAACCGCTTGCGGCGCTTGCCGATTGGACGGGCATGGGAGGCCTTGCGCGAAGATGAAATTGCCTGTCGTTCGCTGGGTATCAACACCACGAATACTAAACTCACAGCGTTCTCAATTGGTGCAATGTTTGCAGGGTTTGCAGGCAGTTTCTTTGCTGCACGGCAGGGCTTTGTGTCGCCTGAGTCATTTGTCTACATTGAATCAGCTTTGATTTTAGCAATCGTAGTTCTGGGCGGTTTGGGTTCGCAAATTGGTATTGTGTTCTCAGCGATTGTAATCATGGGTGCCTTCGAAGTGTTCCGCGAAATGGATTTCTTGAAAGCCATTTTACCAAGTGGAACAGAGCCAATTCAATTCCGTATGTTGGCCGTTGGTCTGGCCATGGTCTTGATGATGCGATTTAGACCACGCGGATTTGTCACGAGGCGTGATCCCACAATTCATCTTAAAGAAAAGAAATCTGTTTCGGCAGAACATATCTCGCAGGGGCATGGCTAATGGGTAACTGGTTACATGATCCTGAACTTCGCGTTCAGCACCTCACCATGCGCTTTGGCGGCTTGACAGCTATTGGCGATCTTTCATTCGACGTGGGCCGTAAAGAAATCACCGCATTGATTGGTCCTAATGGCGCAGGCAAAACCACCGTGTTCAATTGCATCACTGGTTTTTACAAACCAACTGAAGGCATGATTCAATTGCGCCATCCCGACGGTAAAGAGTTTTTGCTCGAGCGGATGGATGATTACATCATTACCCGCACCGCAAAGGTGGCGCGGACTTTCCAAAATATTCGCTTGTTTTCAGGCATGACGGTTTTGGAAAACCTTATGGTGGCCCAACATAATAAGTTGATGAAGGCTTCTGGCTTTACGATCTCCGGTATCTTTGGTAGCAAAACCTATCGCAATGCGGAAGCCGCGGCGGTCGAGCAGGCGAAATATTGGCTTGAAAAAGTTGGCCTTATTGACCGTGCTGATGATGCTGCTGGCGACCTTCCTTATGGCGCACAACGGCGTCTCGAAATTGCGCGTGCGATGTGTACGGAGCCTCGGCTTTTGTGTTTGGATGAGCCCGCCGCTGGCCTAAATCCGCGCGAGTCAGAAGAGCTCAACAAATTGCTGCTCTCAATCAAGAATGATCACAACATGGCGATCCTGTTGATTGAGCATGACATGAGTGTGGTCATGGGAATTTCTGATCATATCGTTGTATTGGATTATGGTCGGAAAATTTCGGATGGTACGCCTCAGCATGTGAAAAATGATCCGGCTGTTATCCGCGCTTATCTTGGTGTGGAAGATGAAGAAGATGCCCTTGAAGCAGCGGTTGTAAAGCCATTGCCAGTAGCACTCGCTTTGCCAAAAATCGCAACGGCCTTTGCGCAAAAAACTGTCGCGAAAAAGCCCGCTGCCAAAAAGACTGTTGCGCCAATAGTAAAGCCAGCGGTCAAAGCGAAAGCGATTGTGAAAGCTAAGGCGGTTGTAAAAACCAAGCCTGTTGTCAAAGCCAAGCAAGCTGTTAAAGCGAAACCTGCAGCTAAGAAGGGAGGCCATAAATGAGCAAGTCCCTTTTAACCGCCCGCGGCATTGAAACTTTCTACGGCAAGATCCAAGCTTTGCGCGGCGTAGATATTGATGTGAATGAGGGTGAGATTGTCACCCTTATTGGATCAAACGGCGCTGGCAAATCTACATTGATGATGACATTGTGCGGAACACCGCGCGCGCGCTCAGGCCAAATCATGTTTGATGGCCAAGACATTACCCAAATGCCTACGCATTTGATTATGCGGCTTGGCATCGCGCAGTCTCCCGAAGGTCGCCGGATTTTCCCACGCATGACGGTGTTTGAAAATCTGCAAATGGGTGCCACGGTCAATGCGATGGCATACTTCGATGAAGATGTAGCAAAGATTTACAAGCTGTTTCCAATTCTTGAAAGTCGCAAAGAGCAACGCGCTGGAACACTTTCCGGCGGTGAGCAACAAATGTTGGCCATTGGCCGGGCTTTGATGGCGCGTCCAAAACTGCTGTTGCTTGATGAACCTTCTCTTGGATTGGCACCTCTGATCGTAAAACAAATTTTTGCGGCGATTAAAGAACTCAATCGCACTGAAGGCCTGACGGTTTTCCTTGTTGAGCAAAATGCATTCCACGCATTGAAACTTGCGCACCGGGCTTATGTTATGGTGAACGGCAAAATCACGATTTCTGGCACTGGCCAAGAATTGTTGACCCGCCCCGAAGTGCGAGCAGCTTATTTGGAAGGTGGACATTGATGTCGTTGTTTATCGAAGGTCATCCAGGTGTGTTCCTGCTGCTCACAATTGTGTTAGGCGGAGGTGCTGCGTTTATGGCAGGGCGTTCTCTCGCCAAGGGTTGGAAGCCATTATGGGTGGCGCTCGCTTATATGATCCCAATGGGAGCTGCGGTTCGCTTCATGCACTTTGCACTATATGAAGCTAAACTTACCTCATTGCAGTATTTTATCACGCATACCGCCATCCTCATGTTGGCAGCTTATGTTGGCTACCGCATGACCCGCACTGACCAAATGGCGGATCAATATCCATGGCTTTACGAAAAATCCGGTCCGTTCACTTGGAAGAGCAAGGATATGG
Organism: Hyphomicrobiales bacterium; assembly: GCA_043760745.1. Classification (GTDB taxonomy): domain Bacteria; phylum Pseudomonadota; class Alphaproteobacteria; order Rhizobiales; family Aestuariivirgaceae; genus Aestuariivirga. Next base: position 23,850 of record JAYUOP010000028.1, on the reverse strand, counting down.
CGGAATAAAGTATAATACCAATTTGGCTTAGGAAGCTTCGATTTTCCTTTCCAAGCCTGCCGCTTTGAGCGAATATAGTGCTCAAGGGGCAGTAAACCCCGACGACTAAAAGTAATATTAGGGAGACGACCACATGAAGAAAATTATCCTGTCTGGTATCGCTATGAGCTTTGCCGCTGCTTTGAGCGCCACCAGCGCCTTGGCTGACATCACCATTGCAACTGTTGGCCCAATCACAGGCGGACTTGCAGCACTCGGTGAACAATACAAGCGCGGCGCTGAAATGGCCGTTGCTGATATTAACGCTGCTGGCGGCGTGAACGGCGAAATGCTGAAGTTGGAAATTGGTGACGACGCTTGCGATCCAAAGCAAGCCGTTGCAACTGCCAACCAAATGGCATCAAAGGGTGTAGTGTTCGTTGCTGGTCACTTGTGCTCGGGATCGTCCATTCCTGCTTCTAAGGTTTACGAAGAAGAAGGCATCTTGCAAATTTCGCCAGCTTCCACGAACCCAGTGTTCACGGATGAAGGCGGCTGGAACGTTGGCCGCGTTTGCGGACGTGACGATGCTCAAGGTGCAGTTGCTGGTGCCTACATGGCTAAAGCATTCGCTGGTAAGCGCATTGCCATCATTGATGACAAATCGGCATACGGCAAAGGCTTGGCTGATGAAACACGCAAGTCAATGAATGCAGCTGGCTTGACCGAAACCATGAACGAATCTTACAACCCAGGCGAAAAAGATTATTCCGCTTTGGTTTCCAAGATGAAGGATGGCACAGTTGATGCCGTTTACGTTGGCGGTTACCACACTGAAGGCGCTCTGATCTTGAAGCAAATGCGCGAACAAGGTTTGGCTGCTCAAATGCTCTCGGGCGACGCTATGAACAACGCTGAATTCTGGACCATCGCTGGTGAAGCTGCTACTGGCATGATCTTCACTTTCGCTCCAGAACCACGCGCTTTCCCATCAGCTTTGGCTGTTGTTGAAAAGTTCAAGGCTGCTGGCTACGATCCAGAAGGCTATACCTTGTACACATATGCTGCGATCCAAATGTATGCTGCTGCTGTAAAAGGCACCGGCGGCAAGGATAACAAAGCATTGTCCGCATGGCTTCGCGCTGGCAACGTTGTTCCAACCGTTCTCGGCGATCTCGCCTTGGATGCAAAGGGTGACGTTCTGAACGCTAAGTACGTTTGGTACAAGTTCGCTAACGGCACCTATGCTGAAGATCCATCAATCCAGTAAGTTGTTACTTGCTAGATAGAAACCCGCGCCATATCCTTGGCGCGGGTTTTTTGTTTTAAGGGGTTTGCGTGAACCGATTCTTCGCCGCAATGTTATGTCTTGGACTAAACGCAAGTTTGGCTTCTGCGGAAATCACTGTCGCTGTGGTTGGCCCAATGAAAGGTCCAAACGGGATTTTTGGCGAGCAGATGAAGCGCGGGGCGGCCGCGGGCGTTGCAGCAGTGAATGCCGCTGGCGGGATCAACGGTGAATTCTTACGGTTAGAAATCGCCGATGATGCCTGCGACGCAAAGCAGGCAGTAACACGGGCGCAGGAGTTGATTGCCAAGGACGTGCGCTTTGTGGCCGGGCATTTTTGCTCTGGTGCCACAATGGCTGCGGCAAAGACCTATGAAGATGCAGGCGTATTGATGATTTCGCCAAGTGCAAGTCTGCCGCAAGTGACTGAGGGGGCTGGCTGGAATGTTAATCGATTGGCATCGCGCGATGATGGTCAGGCCGATATTGCAGCTTTACGAATTGCAGCCGAATTTCCGGAAGGGCAAGTTGCAATATTAAATGATGGTACGGCAATCACCGCGCCGATTGCGCTACGTTTGTCTGCCGCTTTGGGTGCACGCGCAATGGCCGTATCGTTCAAAGGTGGCGATGATAATTACAAAAGCTTGGTGCAAGAGTTGCAAAGTGCTGGAGTTCGCGTTGTTTACTTTGCATGTGCGGCAATCGATGCAGCGCGCATTGCAGCTCAAATGCAAGAAGCGGGAATGAGCGCCCAGCTGATGGGCGGCGATTGGCTTTTGGTAGATGACTTCAAAGATGCTGCTGGCGAAGGTACTTTGGTTACTTTCGCGGCGGACCCCATAAATATGGACGTCGACAAAGAAGCTTTGGCCCGCTTTAAGGCCGATGGCGTTGTTCCCGATGGGGCGACGCTCCCAACTTATGCTGCTATTCAAGCTTTTGCTGCGGCGGCACGCGCGCGGAACGTGAATGATGGTCCGAGCATGGCGGCTTGGCTACGTGGTGGCAACAGCTTTGAAACTGTTCTAGGCTCGCTGAAATTAGATGCAAATGGCGATATCTCACCGCCCAATTTTGTTTGGTACAAATGGACCGAAGGGCGCTATGCTCTTCAGACAAACGAATAAATATTGGACTGAATAAATGCGCGCTTTCTTTGTGCAAATTAAATGCGAACTTGGAAAATCATATGACGTGGCAACTGCCATTGCCGATGCCGAAATTGCTTCTGAGATTTACTCCACTGCGGGTGGCTTTGATTTGATGGTCAAGTTTTATCTTGAAGATGACCAAGACATTGGCCGTTTTATTGGCCAGCGGGTTCATCCCATTCCCGGCATTAAAGACACGCATACCATTATCACGTTCCGAGCTTTTTGAAATGTTTCGCGCCGCGCTCATCGTTCTTGGATTGATGTTCGCCCTGCCCGCTTATGCTGGTGATGCGGCAAAACTTAATGTCATTGGCTTTTCGGCAGACCGCAAGTATTTTGCATTCGAACAATATGGCCAACAGGATGGCTCCGGATTTAGCTACTCTGATATTTTCATTACTGACATAGAAACCAATACTTGGGTCAAAGGGACACCATTACGATTTCAAGCGGAGAGTGAAGAAGTAACGATTGAAGTCGCGCGAAAATCTTCCGCCAGTGCTGCCGATCCGCTTTTGCTGAAATACAAAGTGGATCAAATTGCCGAAGTGATAGCCGCCAACCCAATGACTGAAGTAGTTGTGACGCGAAAAACGGTTACCTTCGATACGGGCTTTGTCGGTTTGCCGCTGCCACTTGACCGCACGGTTGAGGGCCGGTTTGAGCTCAACCTGACAACTTCTGCATTTCCAGCCACTGAAAAATGCCCGACAGAAGATGGCAAAGTATCGGGCTTTGCATTGCGTCTCACCAATACCATAACCAACGCCATTACGATCGCTTACGAAGATGCCAAAATTCCTGACAGCAGGCAGTGTCCAATTGATTATGATATAGAAACAATTGTGTCTTATCGCGACCTGAAAGATGAACCTGCTTATGTCGCAATGATTTCGGTCTACTCCCTTGGATTTGAAGGGCCGGATCGTCGTTTCATTGCAGTGCCGATAAATCCACAATAAGTCTCGCGTCGCGCGGCCTGATTTGTTACATGGGCGCATCCAGCAAAGAGGCACACCATGATCCCGCGCTATTCCCGTCCTGAAATGACTGCTATTTGGGAACCGCAAACCCGATTTAAAATTTGGTTTGAGATTGAGGCACATGCGGCAGACCGGATGGCGGAGCTTGGCATTGTGCCTGAAGCGGCGGCCGAAACCATTAGGGCCAAAGGCGGCAATGCGGTTTTTGATGTCGCCCGGATTGATGAAATCGAAGCTGAGACGAAGCATGATGTGATTGCGTTTTTAACACATCTTTCTGAAATCGTCGGTCCTGAAGCGCGATTTGTACATCAAGGGATGACGTCGTCTGATGTGCTGGATACTTGTTTCAATATTCAATTAGTGCGGGCTGCTGATATTTTAATTGCAGATGTAGACGGACTTTTAGCCGCTCTGAAGCGCCGAGCGTTCGAGCACCAATATTCCGTGTGCATCGGTCGCAGTCACGGCATTCACGCCGAGCCTACAACATTCGGCATAAAAATGGCGATTGCTTTTGCCGAATTTTCGCGTTGCCGTGACCGATTGGTGGCTGCAAAGCTGGAGGTTTCGACCTGCGCTATCTCGGGTGCGGTTGGCACATTTGCCAATATTGATCCATCGGTCGAAGAGCATGTGGCAGCAAAACTTGGGCTGCAAATTGAACCGGTTTCAACACAAGTGATCCCTCGCGATCGGCATGCCATGTATTTTGCAACTCTGGCTGTGGTGGCGTCATCGATCGAACGCTTGGCCACCGAAATTCGCCATCTACAGCGGACAGAAGTATTGGAAGTTGAGGAATTTTTTGCGCCGGGCCAAAAAGGCTCGTCTGCCATGCCGCATAAGCGAAATCCGGTGCTCACGGAAAACCTCACGGGCTTGGCGCGGTTGGTGCGGTCCGCAGCAGCGCCTGCGATGGAAAATGTGGCGCTGTGGCATGAGCGCGATATTTCGCATTCATCAGTTGAGCGCGGCATTGGGCCGGACGCCACTGTGCATCTTGATTTTGCATTAAAGCGGCTAACTGGCGTGATCGATAAACTTTTGGTTTATCCGGAAAACATGAAACGCAATTTGGATCGGCTTGGTGGGCTGATCCATTCGCAACGCATTTTGTTAGCGCTGACCCAAAAAGGCATGAGCCGTGAAGCGAGCTATTCGGCTGTGCAGCGTAACGCTATGCCGGTCTGGCGCGGCGAAGGAAACTTCTTAGATTTGCTGAAAGCTGACAAGGAAGTTGCAGCACTTATGAGCGATGCAGAATTAGAGGTTCTGTTTGATTTGGGTTATCACACCAAGCATGTTGGAACAATTTTTGCTCGCGTGTTTGGTAAGACTTGATAATTTGATTCAAATTTTCTGATCAATCTATTGTTATAAAACAATAAAATAAAACGCTAGTGACCTACTTCTAACTGTTGACCAACCCGTCGATTCAGGCGACTAAGGGTACATGGAACTGATCACAAAAACTGATGCCCTCGCCAAACTTTGCGCTGACTTGGCGCATGATAAGTTTATTACTGTTGATACGGAATTCATGCGGGAGACGACCTATTACCCGATCCTTTGTTTGATCCAAGTCGCCGGGGAAAAAACCAATGGTTTGATTGACCCGATGGCAGAGGGCATCGACCTTGCGCCATTTTTTGAGCTGATGAATAACCCAGACGTGCTCAAGGTTTTTCATGCGGCACGACAGGATATTGAAATCATCGTGCATTTGGCGGGAGTGGTCCCGCACCCGGTTTTTGATACACAAATTGCGGCTATGGTTTGCGGCTTCGGCGATCAGGTTGGCTATGAGGCCATTGTTCGCAAACTTGCAAAAGTGCAAATTGATAAGTCTTCGCGATTCACTGATTGGTCACGTCGGCCACTCACAGAAAAACAATTGGCTTATGCGCTTTCGGACGTGACGCACTTACGTGTGGTCTATGAAAAGCTGGCAAGCGAGATTGCAGCATCCGATCGTGCTTCTTGGTTGGAAGAAGAAAACGCAATTTTGATGTCTGCGGATACTTATCGTACAGAACCTACTGACGCATGGAAGCGCATTAAAGTGCGGTTGAAATCAAAAAAGCAATTGGGCGTGTTGATGGCCATTGCGGCTTGGCGCGAAAAAGAAGCGCAAGGCAAAAATGTGCCGCGCGGACGCGTGATCAAAGATGATGCAGTGGCCGAAATCGCGACGCAAATGCCGGATGATAAAGAGGCACTGAACCAGCTCCGTGCCCTGCCCCGCGGTTTTGGTAATTCGCGCACCGGTGACGCAATCATTAATGCGGTGAAAGCCGGATTGGCGATGGATGCAAAATCATTGCCTCAGCCAGAACAAGGCCGCGATGAAGTATCGGACGCCACACAAGCTGCGGCTGAAGTTCTTAAACTGGCTTTGAAAATCATTTGCGAGCAAGAAGGCATTGCGCCAAAATTGATGGGTAATAGCTCGGAGATCGAAGCTGTAGCCGAGAGCGATGAGGCTGATGTGCCGATGTTGAAGGGTTGGAGGCGAGAAGCTTTTGGTGCACTCGCAATCGATATCAAGCAAGGCAAAGCCATGATTGGATTTCAGAATGGCAAAGCGGCGATAGTAAGATTGGGTTAGATCGGTTCTAACACAGACTTAACGCGTTCGCGGAAAGAAATGTAGATGGCGCAGGCAATGAGAATGGCAACACCTACAAACGTCCAACCATCCGGAAAATCGCCGAAGAAATACCATCCTGCTAGGACTGCGTTGATCATTTCCGTGTAGCCGAGTGGCGCAATCAGAGACGCTTCGGCGTGTTCCATGGCTTTAATCGTAAGGTAGTTTCCGACGGTTCCTATAGCAGCGAGCAAAACAAACATCATGAATTGATGAAGGTTAGGCGTTTCCCAAACAAAGACAACACAAACGCTCGCAAAAACTGTGCCGAACAAACTGGTATAAAATGTGTTCGCCATGGCGCTGCTGCCGCCAGCCAATTTTCGGGTAAGAAGCAAGGAGATCGCAGAGCCTAAACCAGCTAACAACGAAAGTGCTACCCCCCAATTGAGCGAGAGCAAACCCGGACGAATGATAATCAGTACACCGATGAAACCGATAGCAACAGCAGACCAACGTCTGAACCCTACTTTTTCACCCAGCATAACGGGGGCTAACGCGGTGATCAGCAGGGGTTGAACAAAATAAATTGCCAGCGTTTCAGCTACACCTTGAAACCGCAAAGCGCCAAAAAAGCAGATCGTAGAGACAACGATAAAAAACGCCCGCAACATATTCAATTTTGGATCACGCGGCACAAAGCTTTGAATGCCCTCGCGGGCATAAAGAATGGGTGCAACAAGCAACAAGCCAAAGGTAAGCCGCGCCCAGACAATCTGAACAACCGGCACGCCATCATTGCCCAGAAACTTAGCGACCACATCCAAAAATGGAAAAACCAACATCGCCCCAACCATCAGGGCAATGCCGAGAAGTGGTTTTTGTGACGTTATGCTTTTAGGCGTTCGTTGGTTGGATCCCATAATGATTCCGAAATGATTGTCGCGTTGCGCATTTCGCTGAATACCATGACTTCCAGTGCTGTTCCTATGGTCATAAACGCGGGGTCCACATACGCAAACGCGAGAGACTTATTCACGGCATGACCGTATCCGCCGGAAGTCGTGAGGCCAATTCGCTTGCCATTGTGATACACGGGTTCATTGCCAACACAGTCAGAGTCGGTGTTTTCAACGTCAATACACACAAGTTTCATGCGCGGACCGCGCTGATGTTTTGACAGGCTTGCAGCGCGGCCAATAAACTCGCGATTGTCGGTGCGAATAAAGCGTTCCATGCTGGCTTCGTACATATCGATTTCGGCGGTGAGTTCGCCGCCCCAGCCGCGATATGATTTTTCCATGCGCAATGAGTTCATTGCATAAGTGCCAAACAGCTGAATGCCATGAGGTGCGCCTGCTGCCATCAAGGCTGCATAAACCTTTGGCATCTCATTCATGGGAACATGGATTTCCCATCCCAACTCACCGACGTAATTCACGCGAAGTAATCGGATATTTTGAACACCTGCAACGCTGGCAATTTTTGACGTTAACCAGCGGAAATTTGTGTTTCCGAGATCAGTTTCCGTGCATGGCGCAAGTACATCGCGGGCGCGCGGACCAGCGAGAACTAGGACACCATAATCATCGGTGATGTCCGTGATCGTTACATTCTCGCACGCCGTTTTCCGCCATTGCAATTGGTCCATATCATGAAGTTGCGCCACAGCGGCGGACAAAACATAAAAATGGTCAGCGGCAAGGCGGGTAACCGTGAGTTCAGATTCGATGAAGCCATTTTCATTGAGCAAATGGCCGAGAATAATGCCACCGTCTTTCGTTGGAATTTTATTGGCAGAGATGCGTTCTAAAAATGTATATGCATCGGGTCCGGTTACATCAAATTTTGAGAAGGTCGATAGGTCCATGAGCCCGACGCGTTCACGCACCGCCAAGGCTTCACTACGCACAGCATCCCATTGATTGGAACGGCGGAAGGAGAATTCCTCCCCTGCTCCGGTTTTGTCATACCAACGCGGACGCTCCCAACCGAAGATTTGTGCGAATTGTGCGCCCTCATTTTTGAGTGTTTCATAGAGCGAGGTTTTTCGAAGTTCGCGGCCAACTTCATGCTGCTCGCCGGGCTTATAGCAGTAATACATATGGTGATAATCGGTGATGGAAACTTCAGTCGTGTAATCTTTGGTCGCCCAATTGCCAAAGCGGCGCGGATCAAATTCCCGCATGTTAATTTCAGCCTGACCATGCACCATCCATTGCGCCAGATACTTTCCAGCGCCACCGCCTTGGCAAATGCCGATCGATGCGCCGCAATGCATCCAATAATTGGGTGCACCGTGAGCGGGACCCGAGAGATAAACGCCATCAGGTGTGTGCGTGATTGCACCAGCAACAATAGATTTGACGCCGGATTGGCCAAACAATGGTAACCGCTCAGTGGCTTTTTCTAACCACGGCATAATCCGGTCGAGCTCTGGTGCTTCTAATTCGCTTTCATAATCCCAGCGCGGTTGTGCGCCATCCCAACAGACATGCGCTGTTGCGGTTTCATACGGACCAACCAAAACACCATTTGTTTCTTCCCGCAAGTAAGCATGCGAGTATGGATCGCGGACAACCGGCAATTCCATTTTCAGATCGATGAGCTCTTGCAAGGGTTCAGTGATCACATAGTGATGCAGCATATTTGCAATAGGCACATTATGCCCGGTCCAGCTCCCGACGACATCGCAATAGGATCCAGCTGAATTCACCACATGCTGGCAAATGATATTTCCCTGATCGGTGATTACTTCCCATTCGCCGGTGCTGAGATGCTTGATATCCATCACTTGCGTTCGGCGATAAATTTCCGAACCAAGTTGGCGGGCTCCGGCGGCCATGGCGTTGGTGATATCAGCTGGGGCAACGTGACCATCCGTGACAGTGCGAAATGCCGCTTTGACGCCAAAGGTTTCAAGGAAGGGATGATACTGATTGATCTCAGATGGACCAATGATTTCGCATTCGTAGCCCGCCGAGCGCGATACGCCATAGACATATTTCAGCCAATTTACTTCTTCGGTTGTTGTAGCAAGACGAAGACCGCCACAGCCATGCCAAGACACGGCGTGCCCGGTGAGCTTTTCTAACTGAGGATAAAGCTGAGTTCCGTAATGGTGAACCTTGGTCATGTTCAACGAGCTGTTGAAATGCGGACATTGGCCAGCGGCATGCCACGTGGAACCTGATGTCAATTCGCCTTTTTCGACCAGAACAATATCGCTCCAGCCTTCCAGAGCTAAATGATACAGGAGCCCAACGCCCATAACACCACCACCAACAACCACAACACGCGCATGAGACTTCATTCGATTCCTCCGTAATTATCTCAAGATAACCCGCCACCCCTTGTTCACTCAAGGTCTGGAGCGACGATATGTTTTTGCTGGAGGTGAGGTGATTTCACCACTTTTTTGTTCGATTTGGCAGTCATCTTTTGGCAAGTATTTTGCGTAAAGCTTGGGACGCTCAATTGAGGACAATCATGCCAAACCCAACGCGCCCGAATTTAATCGCTTTTGTTTCAGATGTATCGGCACGAACGCAATTCATTTTGCCAAATGCTGCCCATATCGAAAATCTTCCGTTTGATGGCATTGTGGTCAATATTCCAGCGAGCTGGTCGCAGATGACACCGGGCGTGGTTGTCACTGAAGCAGACGTTCGGGAATGGTTAGCTCCACTGACCAATTATAATGCGGGTAAATACAATTACTTGGCAATGGAAATTGACCGGCCAGGTGACTTGTTTGATGATGCAGCTTGGGCACAAGTTGTTACCAATTGGAGAGCAATAGGCAAGATTGCTGCTGAAACTGGCTTCAAAGGTATCCTCTTTGATAACGAAGAATACGCCGGCAAATGGCAAGATTTTGAACAGATCCCAGGCGGACCAAACCAAGCTGCATCAGAAGCAATGGCCAGTCAGCGCGGCGCAGAAATTATGCGCGCACTTGCCGAAGTTATGCCTAATGCTGAAGTGGCATTTGCGCATGGGCCCTATCTTTCAGTGCCGGCGGGTCTTGGAACACCAGCGGCTTTCGAACTGCAGGGCGGCGGACCAGAAGGTCAAGAGCTTCGTGGGCCATTTTTTACAGGATTCTTAGAAGGGATGGGGCCAAACCAACGCTTGATTGATGCGGGCGAACTTTATGCACTGCGCAGTGCGGATGACTTTAAAAATTCACTCGATTATCGCAATGATGTGTTGCCGGGATTGTTTCCGTGGAATGTTGAAAGCAGCGCGTTAGCTAAATGGCCAGCGCAAGTTGATCAAGCACATATTGTGTACACAAATGAATTTCCGCAAGGCTACAAACAAACGCCCGATAGCTTGCAAGCAACTTTGCTAAACGCTTTTGACTACAGCGAGAATATGGTTTTTCTCTATAGTGAAACTGAACAAATTAATTGGTTAGCGCCCAATGAAGCGGCAAAAATTTGGATCGCCGCTACTAAAAATGCTGTGGCACTTTTTGAAAATACCCAGCGTGGTAGCGATGCCAAAGACATCTTAAAAGGCAGTGCCGCGATGGACCGTCTGATTGGCGGCGGCGGCAATGACAAATTATCTGGCGGCAAGGGCAATGATGTTCTGATTGGTGGTGCTGGCAAAGATAGTTTGGATGGTGGAACTGGGGCAGACAGATTTCATTTTAACAACGTGAGCGAAGGCGGCGATGTCTTGAAGATTTTTGGCGCAACGGATGTTTTGTCCTTTGATAGCGCTGGTTTTGGCGATATTTCGAAAGGGGCAATTCCAGCAACCATTTTTTGGTCGTCGCGCAGTGGCAAAGCCCATGATGCCGATGACCGCTTCATTTACAATACAAAATCAGACTCTCTCTGGTTTGATGCCGATGGAATTGGTGCGACCGCTGCCGTAATGATTGTTGATTTTACCAACAACTTTAACCTGACAGTTTCAGATATGACGATATTCTGAATTAGCGGCCGACCTCGTAAAGCATGAGCGCGCTGGCTGTTGCAACGTTGAGGCTTTCGGCGCGGCCGTGCATTGGAATACGAACGAGGGATTTGCAGGCATTGCCTAAATCTTGCGAAAGCCCCAAACCTTCGCTGCCCATAACAAAAATCGTTGGCGAATGATAGGCGCGGCGATAATCATCATCTGCGGTGCCAGATGTTCCGACAACTTCGCCCGGCCAAGACTGGCATAGGTCTATAGCAGCGCTTAAACCCAAACGCACCAATGGGACAGCGAAAATTGACCCTGTCGTGGCGCGAACACACTCTTTGCCGAAGGGGTCACATGACTGATCTACAAGGATTACGCCTGCCGCACCAGCCGCATCAGCGGTGCGGATGATCGTTCCTAAATTTCCAGGATCACGCATGTCTTCAAGCATGATCCAAATGCCCGTAGGCGTAACCTCGTCATTAAATCTCTGGGTGAAGGTCGCTAAAACGGGGTGTGGATTATTTTGACTACTCAGACCCGCCATGATTTTGTCAGTAACCAAAATGGCTTGAGCTGCGCCCCAAGGCGCGAGCGGTTCTGTGGCTACATAATGCACGGGCTCCCACCCCTCCTCGCGGGCACGGGTGAGCATATCCCAGCCCTCTGCCGCAAAAAGTCCGGTCTCTTGCCGATGTTTTTTTTCAACAAGTGAACGGATCAGTTTCATGGTGGGGTTTTGGGCGGAGGTAATTACAAGCATGGGGCATGTCATAACGGCCTTGATGCATTAGTTCAATGCTTGGTCCACACTGAAATAGTCTGTGAAGTTTTTATGACTATTCAGCTCGTTATTTTCATGGCAGCATCCGTTATCTGAATGTTGGGAGTGTTGCGATGTCGACCATCAATGAAACCGTTTCAGCGTGGCTCAAGAAATTTGAAACAGCATTAATTGCGCGCGACTTGGAAGCAGCAACCGCGCTGTTTGACGAAGAGTGCTATTGGCGGGATCTCGTCACGTTCACTTGGAACATAAAAACGATGGACGGCAAAGCGCAAATTAGCGCGATGCTCAAAGCCACCTTGAAAAATGTGCAGCCAACCAATTGGAAACTTGAAGGCGATGCCTCTGGTGACGATGCGTTTTGTGAAGCTTGGATTACATTTGAAACTGCCGTGGCGCGTGGGCGCGGCCAGATCCGGCTTAAGAATGGCAAAGCTTGGACTTTGCTTACGACTATGGTGGAACTTAAAGGTCACGAGGAAAAGAAGGGGAATTCGCGCATTAAAGGCGTAGAACATGGCGTACTCAAAAATCGCGAAAACTGGGCCGAGATGCGCGCGCGCGAAGAAAAAGAACTCGGCATCAAGACGCAACCTTATGTTTTGATCGTGGGCGGTGGACAAGGCGGCATTGGTCTCGGCGCACGACTGCGCCGGCTTGGCGTGCCCACAATCATTATCGACAAAAATGAAAAGCCAGGTGATGCTTGGCGCAAGCGCTACAAATCACTCTGCTTACATGATCCAGTTTGGTATGATCACATGCCTTATCTGCCTTTCCCAGATGATTGGCCAATCTTTGCACCCAAAGATAAAATTGGTGACTGGTTGGAAATGTATACGAAGATCATGGAATTGAATTATTGGGGTTCAACCGAATGCAAATCCGCGAAGTTTGATGACAAGAAACAGCAATGGGTGGTGAAGGTGAAACGCGGCGGTAAAACGATCACGTTAAAGCCGCAGCAACTGGTATTGGCTACGGGTCAATCAGGTGTGCCAAACATTCCCAAATTCCCGGGTGCGGCAAAATTCAAAGGCGATCAACACCATTCATCTGCCCATCCCGGCCCAGACAAGTACAAGGGCAAGAAAGCCGTTGTCATTGGTTCAAATAACTCGGCACATGACATTTGTGCGGCCCTTTGGGAACAAGGCGCTGATGTTACCATGGTGCAGCGAACCTCCACCCATGTGGTGAAGTCTGACACTTTGATGGATATTGGTTTGGGAGATTTGTACTCTGAAAAAGCTCTAAAAAATGGTGTTGATCACCATAAAGCTGATCTCATTTTCGCGTCAGTTCCTTACAAGATTTTGCATACATTCCAAATCCCGGCTTATGCAAAAATGAAAGAGCGCGATGCTGATTTTTACGCGCGCCTTGAGAAATCAGGCTTCTTACATGATTGGGGCGATGATGATTCAGGTCTATTCATGAAATATCTGCGCCGAGGTTCGGGCTATTACATTGATGTGGGCGCTAGTGAATTGGTGGCCAATGGCAAAATCAAATTAAAAACCAAAGTCAATGTCAAAGAGATCAAAGCGAATTCGATAGGCTTCAACGATGGTAGCGAGTTGAAAGCTGATCTCATCGTTTATGCAACAGGCTATGGCAGCATGAACGGTTGGGCTGCTAAATTGATTTCCAAAGACGTAGCCGACAAGGTTGGGAAATGCTGGGGCTTGGGCAGCAACACCACAAAAGATCCTGGCCCGTGGGAAGGGGAGCTCCGTAATATGTGGAAACCTACGGCTCAAGAAAATCTGTGGTTCCACGGCGGCAATCTGCATCAAAGCAGGCACTATTCGCAGTTCTTGAGCTTGCAATTGAAAGCCCGCATGGAAGGATTGAAGACGCCAGTTTACGGCATGGGGAAAGTGCATCACCTCACTTAATCTTTCTCCGCTTGCGGAGGAGGTGGCAAGAAACGCCGGTTGGGATGCTGGACACGCGAATAGCTTGAGCTATATTGCACCTCATGAACATTCAAACACCGCTCAAAACTGGCATTTCAGTTTGTCCGCATGATTGTCCCTCGGCCTGTGCGCTCGAAGTTGATCTCGTCGATGAGAACACCATTGGGCGGGTGCGGGGCGCGAAAGATAACTCTTATACGCTTGGTGTTATTTGCGAAAAAGTTGGCCGCTATGCTGAACGCATTCATCATCCTGATCGACTGCTTTATCCATTAAAAAGGACTGGTCCGAAAGGGTCCGGCGAATTCAAACGCATTTCTTGGGATGAAGCGATTGCGGAAACGGCAACTGCTTTTCTGAAAGCTGAAGCAGACTATGGCAGTGAATCAATTTGGCCGTATTACTACGCAGGAACCATGGGCCTCGTTATGCGCGATGGTATTGAACGCTTGCGCAATACAAAAAAATACTCAGGGATGTATGGCACGTTTTGTATCGCACTTTCTTGGCCCGGATACTTCGCGGGCGTTGGAAAAATTGCCGGTGTTGATCCGCGCGAAATGCAAGTGTCAGACCTGATTGTGATCTGGGGTGGAAACCCAGTGAATACACAAGTCAATGTAATGACCCACGCCATGAAAGCCCGCAAAGATCGTGGCGCTAAAATTGCCTGCGTGGATATTTACAACACTGGCACCATGAAGCAAGCCGACATCAAAGTGCTGATCCGTCCCGGAACCGATGGCGCATTGGCTTGCGCTATAATGCATATTTTGTTCCGCGATGGTTATGCCGATTGGCCATATTTGGAAGCGCTCACCGATGCCCCCCATGAATTTTCCGAACACTTAAAAGCCAAAACGCCGGAATGGGCTTCTGCGATTTGCGATCTTCCCGTGGCTGAAATCGAAGCATTTGCAAAGCTGATCGGGGAAACTAAAAAAACGTTTTTCCGTTTGGGTTATGGTTTTAGTCGCGGCCGCAATGGTGCGGTTAACATGCATGCTGTCACCTGCATTCCGGCGGTAACGGGCGCTTGGAAATATGAAGGTGGAGGTGCTCTTCATTCCAACAGCGGGATTTACAAGTGGAATAAGAAAATGATTGAGGGCACGGACGCGGCGAAGAACGGCGTTCGCATCATTGATCAATCGCGCATTGGTGCAGCTCTGCTCGGCGACCCATTTGATCTTGCTGGCGGACCGCCTGTGAAAGCGATGCTTATTCAAAACACCAATCCGGTGTCCGTAGCGCCTGACCAAACCCGCGTGAAGCAGGGTTTCGCACGCGAAGACTTGTTCGTTTGTGTGCATGAGCAATTTATGACGGAGACGGCGAAATACGCCGATATTGTTTTGCCTGCGACGATGTTTCTTGAACATGATGATGTGTATCAGGGCGGAGGACATCAACATATTATGCTCGGCCGCAAGCTCGTCAATGCGCCCGGCGAATGCCGCAGCAATCATGATGTGTTGTGCGATTTGGCCAAGCGATTGGGTGCTGAGCATGAAGGTTTTACGAAGACCCCACGCGAGATAATCGCTTGGACTTTAAAGCATTCGCGGCGGCCCGATCTACAACAGCTCGACGAGGAAAACTGGATAGACGTGCAGCCCGATTTTGCTACTGCGCATAATCTGGAACGCTTTGGTCATGCTGACGGCAAATTTCACTTCAAGCCAGATTGGGTGAAAGCCGCATTTCTTTCACCGCTTGGTGCGCTTGGTCCGGTGGCACAAATTCCGCCGATGCCAGATCATTGGGCTGTGATTGAAGAGGCAAATGAAGAATACCCCTTCCGTTTGGCAACCAGCCCTGCTCGCACATTTCTGAACTCCACATTTACCGAAACGCCTTCGTCACAAAAGCGCGAAGGACGGCCAACACTATTTGTCCATCCCGATGATCTTGCGGCGGCTAATATCGTGGATGGTGACAAAGTGCGTATTGGTAGTGCGCGCGGGATTGTTACGCTGCATGCGAAAGCCCACGAAGGGCAAAGGCGCGGTGTGCTCATTGCGGAATCGATTTGGCCTAATGATGCGTTTGAAGATGGTCAAGGGATCAATACGCTGACTGGCGCTAATCAACCTGCACCGGCTGCTGGCGGCACTTATCATGACAACCGCGTTTGGTTGCGAAAAGCCTGATGTACTCAAAATGAACAACATGTTCAGCGCAAGCTCAGCACGCGTAGACTAGATTGATCTCAAGTACAACGCTTGCACTGAGGTCATTATGATTAAAATCGCCACCGCCCTAACTATCGCAATTGCCGTCGTTGTCGGCACCCTGCCCGCTTTTTCTGGCGACGCTGCAACTCAAGCCGCAGACAATGTTTCGCAAACCAGTCAGTCAATTTTGATCAAAAAAAGAATGCTCATTCTGCCTCCTCCAACTATCACTATTAACCAATGATTAACGAATTTGAGTCCGCTCTAAGTATTTGAAAAGAATCATTTTCAAGCCCCCTAGAATCGGATGAGAGTTGAATTCATGGATGTTTTTCAAAAACTCAAAGCGCGAATTCTTATGCTGACTATGGTGATTATTTTGCTTGCCGCCACACTTGCGCCGATGGCGGTAATGGCGGCAGGATTGTTCTAAGGCAGCGTTGCAACACTAGCTGTTAGCAAATCGAAAAACCCTTGGGCGTCAATATTACGACACACCGTTGCATTAGGCTTGCGGTCCGTAACCCGCCACCAATCAACAATCGTCATGCCCATAGTGAGTTCAGATTCGCTTTCAATCGCAACGTTCACATCGCGGCTTTGAAAGAGTTCTGGCTTCAGCAACCAAGCGATCACGCACGGGTCATGTAAAGGGCCGCCATCGGTGCCATATTTTTGTTCGTCAAAACGCTCAAAGAAATCGAGAAGTGCAGCTGTAGCTGGTCCAGATTTATTCGGCATAACGCGGAATTTTTCGATGCGGGCCGCTGTGGTCAAGGCTTGATGGGTGCAGTCCAATGGGATGAGGGTTATCGGAACGCCACTATCAAACACCAGCCTTGCTGCATGCGGATCTACATAGATATTAAACTCTGCTGCGGGCGTAATGTTACCGCCTTCAAAGAAGCCGCCGCCCATCGCCACGATGCGCTTAATCCGCGAAGCAATGCGCGGCTCTTTAATGAGCGCTAGCGCAATGTTGGTCATGGGTCCAAGCACGCACAGCGTTACGGTGTCGGCCTCCCGGTTCATCAATGTATCAATAATGAAATCCACCGCATATTGCTTCTGCAATGGCATCGTGGGTTCAGCCAACACCGGCCCATCGAGACCCGTTTGACCATGAACATGCTCAGCCGTTACCAATGGCCGCAAAACTGGACGGATGGCACCGGCAAAAACTTTAACATCCGAGCGGCCAGCCAACTCACATATTTTTCGCGCGTTCACATGGGTTAGCGCTAAAGGCACATTTCCAGCGACAGCGGTAATTCCTAAAACTTCCAATTCCGGGCTTCCCAAAGCCAATAAAATTGCCACGGCATCATCTTGGCCGGGGTCAGTATCAATTATGATAGGAAGTGGCTTGGGCATCTTCTGGCGTCCTTGAATTGCAAAATTTTCGCGGTTATCATAAGATGAAAACCAAATAATGACAATGGGTTAGCTATTCTGAGATCGCCAATTGAGGATAAAACTGCGCCTGTATTCGTTTGAGATAGGCCATGATCAACGGCTTGGTGCGGATATAGGCGCCGAGTTCAGTCTTGAAATATGATGAACTGGCCGATTGCAAGCTGCCAAATACCGTGGCGTCCGCACCACTGATTTTGTCGCCGAGGAGATAAATGTTAGAACCGAGTAACTGCGCTATCGTATCTACGTCACCCTTCCCGAGTTCAAATCGCTCTGCTGCATTGTGACGTCCGAGACCTTGTGCTTGCAACATCTTGCGAACTTTGCGGCGGATTATGGTTTTAACAAATGGGCGGATGGGTGCGGGCGCTGCCTTGAAAAATTGTGCCGGACCCTTCGCGAAATTTTCGTCATCCATCCAACGGTCATAAACCACCAAGAAATACAAATGCTCTTCAACCATGCGCTCGATTGCCCAGCTTTGCGCTAACTTGTTGGCGCTATACCCGCCGGTAAAATCAGCACCATAATTAATTTCGAGGTGGCGGCGAATGAAGTAGGAATCGCCGAGGATACGCTCGCCGTCTTTGATGTAAGGGATTTTTGCCTTTGGTGCCCCAGAAAAACTCATAGGGCCTTCAGTGTAAGGCACACCGGACATTTTTAAAAGCACGTCGGCTTTGGTCACAAAAGGGCTGGGGTGCGGCAAGCCAAACATGGCACCTGAAGTGTAAAGTGTGATCATTTAGGTTCTCCATCTCTAACCACTGTCTACTGCCACACTGCTGACAACATGCTGTCAGCAGTGTTATGCTAATTGGAATTATGCGCCGCGCTGATCGCCTTTTGCAACTCATTCAAATTCTCCGCCGTCATCGACGTCCGGTGACGGGCGAGACTATGGCGCAAGAACTCGAAGTTTCTTTGCGCACGGTCTATCGTGATATGGCGGATTTGATTGCGCAAGGTGTTCCCATTCGGGGCGAGGCTGGCATCGGTTATGTGCTTGGTGAGGGTTATGATCTGCCACCCCTCATGTTTACGACCGATGAGTTGGAAGCAGTCATGCTGGGATTGCGCTGGGTGATGCGGCGCGGCGACGCTGATTTGTTACGAGCAGCGCAAGATACCGTTGCCAAAATTGGCGTCATGCTGCCGGAAAAACTGCGGCCATTTTTGTTTGACTCTGGGTTATTGGCGGCGGCGCGGACGACCATTCTGACGGACCATATCGATGTAGCTACTTTGCGCTCAGCAATCCGCGATGGACGCAAAGTGCAAATCAATTATCGCGCAGAAGATGGCGCAGAATCCATCCGTATAATCTGGCCAATCGCAGTTTCTTATTTTGACGCGCAACGCATTATTATTGGCTGGTGCGAATTGCGCAATGATTTTCGCTCCTTCCGCACCGACCGAATGATCACCGCCGAAGCTATGAAAGAAAGATATCCAGAACGCCGAAAAGTATTACTTAAACGCTGGTACGAGCAAATGCAGTTGGAAACTGGGCAAAGAGATATGGAGCTGTTTGTTTGATACTGCTAATGCTCAAACTGGCTTAAAAACTTTTTGAATTCAGTGAGAGAAACACTCCCACACTGCTCGCGTGTAAAAAACCAAAAATTTTCTAATACGGTTTTTACCCTGGGGCTTGATGCTAAAATAAAGCCATCGCAAGAAGTGGTTTCTGTATCAAAACCTGCTGATACAGTGACGCAATAACCATACTCTTCCAACGTTTTGACACATTCCAAATGAAGTACTTCATTATGTGTTGAAACAAAGCAATAGTCGATCATATGTGAACTCAAACTGTGTTTGGCATCTTGCAGCATCTCAACTTCGAAACCTTGGATATCCGAATGCAGGATGTTAAGCTTTGTAAGCTTTGTAAGCTTTGTAAGCTTTTGATTTTCCATGAATTGGTCAACGGTAAAGTGACCTTTGCCAACAAAATCGCATATAAAAGTTGCGAATAGTTCATTTTCTGCAAAGTTTTTCTGGGCAATTTCAAGATGATTTTTTTCTGGCTCAACTCGAAACAGTTTAGCTTTGGGAATTTTTTTGATTGACACCACATTGAGTAGTGTCCCCAGTACGCGCCTAGCTCTAACATTGTAGGTGGTACTGAGATTGCTTCTAATACTTCTTGAAAACAAAACTCTTCAAGTGGCTCATGCACGCCTCTATTGGTTACCAAAATTTTGCTAAAATCACCGTAGTAAGCAGAGGGCCCACTCGCCGGAACTTTTAGACCATTGTGTAAAATTACTTTGCCGTCGTCCACGCATCCTGCCAAAGGGTGTCGATCAATTAGCATGTTCACTGGATCAGCAATAATTTCCCTAAACCGCCCGTTAAAATCGACATCACGCGCTTTCGCAGCAACCGACTGAGTTTTCTGCCCTTTGGTAACGCCAGAATAACTTATTTCTTTTGATTTTTTTCTTCTAAGTTCACTGAACGATTTAATCAAACGTTTTAACATACTGGGAGCTTTCATTGTTCGACGCGAAAAAGTGTGGGCACGACTTTCTTCAAGCCTTGACGTACCAATCATCAAATTTTGAAAGATCCTGTAATTTCCGCTGATAACCGTGAGAAACCAGCAAAGTGTGTATTTTCTCCCTGTTATCAGTAAAATTATGCTCGCATGTTATCACGCCAAAACTATAAAAATCGAAATCAACTGCACTCAAAATGTCGAGCTCGCTACCTTCTGTATCAATTGAAAGATAGTCTATATGCCTTGGAGCTTGATTTTCTTTTAGGAGGTCATTGAGTGATATTGTTAACACCGGATAGCGCACAGCACCTTCCCGTATTTTTTTATGTCCATCAGAATCTTTGAAAGTTGAGATAGTTGAGAACACTGCCTGAGGTGTTTCTTCAAACATTAACTCTTCTCCAGAAACAGACCAAACGCATCGATTATCGATAGTTGCAGTCCTATTTTCCTTGAGGCTTTGATGCCAAACGCGAGCGGGCTCTGCTAAAATTCCTTGCCATCCAAATTTTTTCTCTAAAAGAAATGTATTGCTATATTCAATTCCATCGGTTGCACCAAATTCAACAAAGAAACCATGGCGCTTGAAATTCAAATGGCTCAAAACAAATAAATCTTGATGCAATTGTGCTTTAGACAAAACCAAATTTTCAAAATCTGCAGGTGTCAAATTTGCAAAGGATTTTACAACTACGTTCAATCCTGCATTGCTATCCGCGAATGCTTTTGAATCCTGCCTAAGTTTGTTAAACTTTTGGCGCTTCAGTATTTTGATTCCAAGAGCTTTAGTCAGTCGGTCAAAAAGTCTTAAGCGCAATTTTTCGTCTCCAAGTTTGTCGTTTGACTAGGTTAATGCAAAGGTATCTCAAATCAAATACCTATAATAAACAAGTAATCGCAAGGGCCAAAGCTCTAGGATATAACCTGTGTTCTTCAATCAGCACCCGCGCAGCTAATGTTTTGGGCGTATCGTTTTCGAAAACTGGCACTTCGGCTTTTGCGATAATCGGACCTGCATCTAATTCAACAGAAACATAATGCACTGTGCAGCCATGAACTTTTGCGCCATCCGCAATGGCGCGTTCGTGGGTACGCGTGCCTTTGTGAAGCGGCAGTAGTGAAGGATGAATATTGATCATGCGGCCAGCCCATGGATCGATGAGGATTGGTGTCATGATCCGCATGAATCCGGCGCAAGCGATGAGATCGAGATTTTGGGTTTGGAGATAGGCGTTGAGAACGGAGTCAAACTCTTCACGCGTGTTGAACTCTTTGTGGTCTACCACATGCGTTTTGATGCCTTCTGCGGTGGCAATTTTTAATCCACCAGCCTCAGGTATATTGGACACGACGCAAACAATTTCTGCAGGGTAATCATCAGCGCGCGATGCTTTGATCAGGGCATGCATATTGGAGCCGCCGCCAGAAATCAAAACGCCAACGCGCTTCTTGATCACAACGAACCTGAATAGGCCACTTGCGCTTCTTTGCCTTTGCGCTTGCGGATCACGCCAAGGGTCACAACTTTTTCGCCCGCTTTTTTAAGGGCAGCAGAAACGGATTTTGCGTTTTTGGCTTTGACAACAACAATCATGCCAACGCCGCAATTAAAAGTGCGCAGCATTTCGGATTCTGGTGTGCCACCAATCTTCGCGAGCCACTTGAATACTGGGAGATAAGGTACTGACGTTAAATCAATATCAGCCACAGTTGTTTTCGGCAAAACGCGGGGAATGTTTTCCGTGAAACCGCCGCCTGTGATATGGGCTAACGCCTTAATCGATTTTCCGGTTTTCAAAATTTTGAGAAGTGACTTCACATAAATGCGGGTTGGCGCGAGCAAGGCTTCAGCTAATGTTTCGTTCTTTGAAAATGGGGATGGCGCGTCATAAGCCACGCCACTCAGTTCTACAATTTTACGGATGAGAGAGTAGCCATTCGAATGCGGACCACTCGATGCCAATCCAAGGATGACGTCGCCCGGCCCCACATCCGCAGCCGGCAAAATCTTTTTGCGCTCAACTGCGCCGACTGAAAAACCTGCGAGGTCATAATCCTTGCCATGATAAAGTCCGGGCATTTCGGCGGTCTCGCCGCCAATCAACGCGCAGCCCGCTTGTTTGCAGCCCGCAGCAATTCCAGCGATCACATCGCGCGCAGCATTCACATCAAGTTTGCCCGTTGCATAATAGTCCAAGAAGAATAATGGTTCTGCGCCTTGCACTATCAAATCATTGACAGACATCGCCACAAGATCAATGCCAATGCCTTTATGGATGCCGGTATCAATCGCGATTTTTAACTTAGTGCCAACGCCATCATTAGCGGCCACTAGAACCGGGTCTTTGTATCCGCAGGCCTTCAAATCAAATAGACCGCCAAAGCCACCAAGAGCCGCATCAGCGCCTTTGCGCCGCGTGGATTTGGCCAAAGGCTTGATTAGATCGACCAGTGCATTGCCCGCCGAAATATCCACACCGGCGTCGGCATAAGTCACACTGTTTCGTTTTACTTGTTTGCTATCGCTCATGCCGCTAGTTTGCCCAGATTAAGGTGTTAATCGCTTCGGGCTCATTAGCCTGAGTTGAACAATGAATAAAGCGCTATGGTAAGTTATTGGCGCGCAGTGGAGAAATTGCCGGAATGAACGGCTTGAGAATTTTATTTGCGCTCGGCTGGTGTTTGGTTGTGAGCATTTTGCCCGTTTCTGCCGCCGGACCTGTAGAAACCAGCGTTTTTGCCGTTCAAGGTGTTGCGGTCGATGTGACTGATACCGATGCGACCACAGCTAAAAACAAAGCGATTGTGGACGCACAAATGAAAGCATTTCTCATTTTGGCCGAGCGTTTGGGTAATCCTGATTTTGTAATTGAGATGGCCAAGCTCGAATCAACAGCTGTTGTTCCATTACTCAAATCGCTCTCAATTGAAGAAGAAAGCACAAGTCCCGGTCGCTATATTGGCAAACTTACTATTCGATTTCTACCAGATAAAATGAAAAATCTTTATGGCCGCTATGGAATTTCGGTTGCTACCAAGCAATCAAAACCAATTCTGGTCATACCAGTTTGGACGAGTGCTACCGGCCCGCAGCTTTGGGAGCAAAACCTTTGGCGGACGGCTTGGCTTAACTTGAAAGCAGAGCAAGCGGCGGTGCCACTGATTGTGCCTTTGGGCGATGCCGAGGATCTTTTAATCTTAAGTGCCGAGGACGCAAAAAACGGAAATCCAGTGAAGCTTGAGGCTATTCGGCGCCGCTATGATACCAAAAGTATGTTGCTCGCCTTTGCAGAAGCAACTCCAGAAGGCGGAATTCACGCTCGACTAAGCGGCGTATCGGAACTTGGAAAAATCAACTTTGATAAAATTTATACGGCAGATGTGGCAACGCTAGAAGCATCGGCTGAGCTTGCAGTGATGCGCTTCCAATCGATCATGACGGAAAAATTAAAGTCTGGCGAAGCAAAGGCTGTAGCGGCAGCGGCTGCCGCAGCGCAGGAAAAATCTGCAAATGCCTCGCGCTCAATACCTGTTGCTATTCCATTTTCCAGTCCATCAGAATGGAATGGTATTCGCTCGCGCATATTATCAACGCCGGGGGTTATCGGGGTTGACGTATCAACACTCGATGGCGAAGGGGCTGTGGTTCGCCTGATGTTTGTTGGCGAAGTGGCGAGCATGCAGTCCTCTCTGGAGGCTACTGGTTTGCAATTGGGCAAGGTCGGCAATAGTTGGGTCATCCAAGGGCTTTGATAGGGGTTAAATGGGGCTTCCAAATCTTATCACTTTAGGTCGTATCCTGCTGGTGCCAGTTACGGTCTGGCTCATGATATCGCAGGCTTTTGGTTGGGCGTTTGTCGCTTTCCTCGTTGCCGGAATTAGCGATGGTGTTGATGGCGCAATCGCCCGCCGATATGACATGAAAACAGAACTCGGAACTTTTCTTGATCCCATTGCTGATAAAGCGTTGTTGGTTTCAATCTACATCACACTCGGCACTCTAACGTTAATTCCGATCTGGCTCGTAATCCTTATCGTCTCGCGCGACATGATGATTGTAGGCGGCGTTATACTGGCATGGATCATGGACCGCCCGC
Source organism: Hyphomicrobiales bacterium (assembly GCA_043760745.1). GTDB lineage: Bacteria > Pseudomonadota > Alphaproteobacteria > Rhizobiales > Aestuariivirgaceae > Aestuariivirga. Next base: position 19 of record JAYUOP010000028.1, on the reverse strand, counting down.
TTGCTATGAACCCGTCATT
>JAYUOP010000027.1:0-2087 GCA_043760745.1 Hyphomicrobiales bacterium | reverse complement strand
ATCATGGAACGTATGTCACAGTAAGTATCCATGTTACAGCCTGCCCCAACCATGAGGGTGGGGGCATTTGGGAGGAAAATATGAATTATTTGAAGAGCTTATCGGGCTTGGCACTAGGCCTTGCTTTGAGCACAACCACTGTGCTTGCTGGCGAAATCGTTTTGAACTCAGATCAATCTGATCCAGCGCCAAAGAAGGCCATGGAAGAGCTGATCGCTGATTTCCAAGCTGCTAACCCCGGCATTACCGTAAAGTGGAACAACTTCGACCATGAAGGTTATAAGTCCGCCATCCGCAACTTCCTGACCGCTGATGCGCCAGACGTTGCTGCTTGGTACGCTGGTAACCGTATGGCACCATTCGTCAAGGCCGGTCTTTTTGAAGATGTGACCGACGTTTGGGCTGCCAACGATCTTGATGCTCAGCTGAAATCAGCTGCGGCTTCTATGACTATGGATGGCAAGAAGTGGGGCGTTCCATACACCTACTATCAATGGGGCATTTACTACAACAAAGACGTATACAAAAAAGTAGGCGCCGTAGAACCAAAGACTTGGGCTGAATTTATTGCCAACTGCGAAAAATTCAAAGCTGCTGGCATTGATTGCTTGACCACTGGTTCGAAGGCTCTTTGGCCAATCGCTGGTATTTTTGACTACATCAACATGCGCACCAACGGCTATGAGTTCCACATGGACTTGACCGCTGGCAAGGTAAAGTGGACCGATCCAAAGGTGAAGGCTGCATTTGCGGAATGGGCTAAGGTTGTTCCTTACACCACAGCAAACCACGCTGCTATTGACTGGCAAGATGCTGCTGCTTTGATCGTCCAAGGCAAGGCTGCCAACTATGTTATGGGTAACTTCTCAGTTGCCACATTCAAGCAAGGCGGCATGACCAACGATAACCTCGGCTTCTTGGTGTTCCCAGAAATCACAGCTGGCGTTCCACGTGCTGAAGAAGCTCCAACGGATACTTTCCACATTCCGTCAGGCGCGAAGAACAAGGAAGATGCGAAGAAATTCTTGGCCTATGTTGCATCTCCTGCAGCACAAACCAAGATGAACGCAACTCTTGGTCAGCTTCCCGTGAACAACAAAGCCACAGCTGCTGATGATCCATTCATCAAGGCTGGCTTCGAAGAATTGTCTTCTGCTTATGCATTGGCCCAGTTCTTTGACCGTGATGCTCCAGCCGATATGGCAAAGGCCGGCATGGAAGGCTTCCAAGAGTTCATGACCAAGCCAGAAAACATTGATGCCATTCTGGAACGTCTCCAGAAGGTAGCCGATAAGGCATACAACTAATCCTCCACGAAGAGGCCGGGTTGCTTTGGCAACAATGTGATCCGGCTTTTGTTTGTTATGTTTTTAAAAAATGAAATTTATATTGCATCACCCTTCCCCCGTTGGGGGAAGGTGCCCGAAGGGCGGATGAGGGACTTGCCGCAAAAGAGATCTAAAGATTTTCAAGATTGCAATTTGCAGCAAGTCCCTTATCCGTCGCGTTCCGCGCCACCTTCCCCCAACGGGGGAAGGGTGATGTTGTATTTAATGTGTCAACTCTCCTTTGATGCGAGATGGCTCAACACTCCAGCCAACAATCGAGGACCAAATCATGTCCCAATCGGCTCCGAAAAGTTTCTGGAAACGAAACCAACGCGCTCTTGCCCCATGGCTTTTCATGGCCCCCGGCATGTTCATGTTTTTGCTCTATGTCATTTATCCAATTTTACAATCGATAAACATAAGCTTTTATGAGTGGGATGGCCTTGGCCCCAAGACTTGGGTGGGCGGCCAAAATTATGTCGATTTGCTCGACGACGATAGTTTTTACACCTCGCTTTGGAACAATCTAATTTGGCTCGTGCTTTATCTCCTTGCCATTCCAGCAGGTCTCGCAGTTGCACTGTTTCTCAATCAAACTGTAAGCGGTATCCGCCTTTATAAATCGCTTTTCTTCTTCCCTTTCGTCATCAGCCAAGTTGTGGTTGGCCTCATTTTCACGTGGTTTTATGCGCCGGGTTTCGGCTTGCTGCCCACGATTATGAAAGCAATAACCGGAACCGAAGTCGCGGTTTTAGCCGA
>JAYUOP010000026.1:0-5007 GCA_043760745.1 Hyphomicrobiales bacterium | reverse complement strand
CTTTGACGTTCTTGAGGGAAGTGGCTGAAAGACCGGAAACCAAATCCGAAACGCCCGCGGCTTGTTGGCGGGTCATCGTGTAGTGATGCAAAACATGAAGCGGGTATTGGATCTGCGCCATATGCATCCGCGCAAGATTACGCCAAGTTCCGCCGACCGCGTAGAAACTACGCCCTTCTAAACGGGCGAGAATTTTTGCTTGGTCAAGATATTCATCAATAATTTCACCAGCGCGCGCAATAGAACCGCCAGCCATATCGATAAGGCGCAATGGCCCCAAGGGCAGCGTCAAGCCATCGCGCAGTTTACCGTCTTGAATATCAATGAGCTCTAATGAGCCGCCGCCTAAGTCACCAGCAATACCGTCAGCTTCCGGGGTGCCGGCAATAACGCCAAGTGCTGCGTAGCGAGCTTCTTCTTTCCCAGTGAGCACATTGATACCGACACCAATTGCGTCTTCGGCTTGCTCGATAAATGCCTGGCCATTGCTAGCTTCCCGAGCAGCAGCCGTTGCGATTGCGAAAGTTTGTTTGACACCAATTTGCCGAACCAAAGCGCGAAAACGCTTGAGGGCAGACAAAGCACGCGCCATTCCGCCTTCGTTAAGGCGGCCCGTTATCGCTACCCCTTTGCCAAGCCCACAAAGAATTTTTTCATTAAACACTGGAGAAGGAGACCGACGCAAACCATCGTACACCACAAGGCGCACGGAGTTTGATCCGATATCAACAACGGCAATTGGGCGGTAACTCGGTGGTTCAGTTCGAAAGCCCGCATGCCAGTTCACGTATCATTTTCCCGTTCGTTTTCGCGTGGTTTTTATCACTGGTGGCACATTACCTTTGATCGACCGCCCACGTCCAGAGAGCGAAGGGTTGTTCATAAAATAATCATGTGCATTAAATGGCTCTTCGTCCTTTGCCGGACTGATACGGCGCGATGAACCATCGGGCAAAATTTCCCAGCTCTGTTGGTTGTCGAGAAAATTCACTTTCATGATCTGATCTAAAATTTGCTCGTGCACAGTCGGGTTTTCAATCGGGATCAAAGTTTCAACGCGACGATGAAGATTGCGCTGCATCCAATCTGCAGAACCAATATAGACCCGTGCGTTTGGATGTGGCAGGCCATAACCGCCACCAAAACAGACAATCCGCGAATGCTCTAAGAAACGCCCTACAACACTCTTAACGCGAATATTATCTGAAAGACCGGGAACTCCTGGCCGGAGACAACATATCCCCCGCACCACCATATCGACCTGAACACCAGCTTGGCTTGCGAGATAAAGTGCATCAATCATACCGGGATCAACAAGGGAATTTACTTTTACCCAAATATGACCCGGCCGACCTGCTTTTTTATGCGCAATTTCTTCTTCGATATGTTGCAACAGTTTGGATTTAAGATTGATGGGTGAAAGCGAAAGCCGTTCTAAGTCTTCAGGTTGAGCATAGCCCGAAATATAATTGAACAATCGCGCCGCATCGCGTGCTAACGCCGGATCGCACGTGAAAAACGAAAGATCGGTATAAACTTTAGCCGTTATTGGATGATAGTTGCCAGTGCCATAATGCACGTAAGACCGCATGGTGCCACCTTCACGCCGCACCACCATAGATACTTTGGCGTGGGTTTTAAGCTCTAGGAACCCAAAAACAACTTGAACGCCAGCCCGTTCTAAATCGCGCGCCCATTGAATATTCGCTTCTTCATCGAACCGCGCTTTGAGCTCAATGAGCGCCATTACAGATTTGCCAGCTTCAGCTGCTTTTGCGAGTGCGGCTACAATTGGACTATCGCGCGAAGTGCGATACAGCGTTTGTTTGATGGCAACAACGTCTGGGTCGTTTGCCGCTTGCAGAATGAATTGCACAACGACATCAAAAGATTCGTAAGGGTGATGAACGACAAAATCTTTCTGACGAATAGCGGCAAAACAATCCCCACCATTTTCGCGAACGCGTTCGGGAAAGCGGGCCACATAGGGTGTAAACTTTAGATCTGGCCGTTCATCTAAAATCAATTGGCGGGTATCAGCATAGCCAACTAAACCTTCAATCACGACGACTTCAGTGTCAGCAACATGCAACTGATCGGCCATGAACGAACGTAACGACGGCGTGCATTCACTGTCTACTTCCATATGGATGACGGAGCCCCGGCGGCGACGTTTCAACGCGGATTCAAAAAGCCGCACAAGGTCTTCGGCTTCTTCTTCAATTTCCAAATCACTATCGCGAATAATGCGAAATAGGCCGTCCCCAATCACATCATAACCCGGGAAAAGTCGCGGCAGGTAAATCGTCAACAGGGTTTCAAGTGCTATAAAACGTGGCTTGGAGCCCGGCAAACGAATGAAACGCTCGAGCTGCGGCGGAATTGGCAAAAGAGCATTCATCGTACCATGATCGCGCCGACGGCGGAGCTCAACCGCGATGATAAACCCCCGGTTCAAAATGAACGGGAAAGGGTGGGCCGGGTCAATAGCAATTGGTGTAACGACTGGCAATATCTGTTCGAGAAAGCGGATATCCAGCCACTTAAGTTCGCTATCTTTCAGCTCTTCGGTTGTGACCAGTGTGATATTCTCAGATCGTAATTCGAGTTTGAGTTGCGACCAACGCAAATCTTGCTCAGTCATCAGGATTTGAACGTGTTGTCGAATTTGATCGAGTTGTTCCGATGGCGTTAAGCCATCATCGCTCATTTCAACGATGGACTCACGCTGCTGGCCAACCAGACCTGCAACCCGCACCATAAAAAACTCATCAAGATTATTTCCAGAGATCGATAAAAACCGCAGGCGCTCCAACAATGGATGGGCCATGTTCCGGGCTTCCTCGAGCACACGCATATTGAACCCCAGCCAAGACAGCTCACGATTATAAAATCGCGACGGGTTTGTCATGTCAAAAACCTTTAGCGATAGGTCATTCATTGCGCGTCACTCCAACCGAAAAAGTTGATTATGTAACGCTATCATGACAGCCCTGTGAATTGCCACACCATTACTAAAACATATCCGGGCTTTCATAATTTGCCATTACCTTGGCAACAAAGGATCGCGTCACCTCAGCGCGTTCACGCAAAGCAGCATCATCAATCAGATGCACCAATTGACCAGCTGCTTCCAGCGAACGTGGCATACGCAGGATCATGTAAGCAATCAACGCTTCATCAACAGCAATTTGGCGATCCGTAAAATGTTTGACAAGAACGCCGCGCAACAAGGCATCATCCGGGCTTAATATTTCCACTGAAGGCAGAGCATGAAATCGCGATGCAAGATCTGGCAATTCAACAGGCCAATGTTCTGGCCTGCTGCGGGCAGTAAAAAGAAGATGCATTTTTTGTTGTCGCGCGTAATTCATGGCGTGAAAGATTGCCGTTTCTGGAAGCGGCACTTGGTCAATATCTTCTATCGCCAATGCGCCGCGGGAAAAGAGTTCGGGTATATTTTCAAGTTCAATTGCGTTTGCTTGGCATTTTTGAGCGCCGCTGACTTGCCGCCAAACCTCAACCAAGTGCGATTTTCCACTACCCGCTGGCCCAACGATGAGGGTTGCGTAAGACGGCCAATCTGGCCATTGATCTATCAATGCCACTGCCGCCGCATTCGAATCCGCGACTAAAAAATCTTCTCTACTCAAAGCAGGCCGCAAACCCAAATCGAGGAGAAGCTGCTGCTCGCGATCAGTCATTTTTTGGCAGCACGTTTCTTTGAGGCTGGAATAGGTTTGGGCATTTCGCTCGGACCCCCCCGATACATGTTGCTATTCAGGTATTTGCCAAAACCATAGCGCACAAGAACACCCATGGCGGCCGCCATTGGCACAGCAAGCAAAAGGCCTACAAAGCCAAAAACATACCCAAAGGCAAACAATGCAAACATGAGCCAAACCGGATGCAATCCAATGGAACGTCCAACCAATCGCGGCGACAGAAAGTTTCCTTCAATGAATTGGCCACCAACAAAAATCGCAACGATAATCGCAATGCTCCCGAAATCTGGCCAAAATTGTACAAGACCCACCCCAATAGCCAAAACCCCACCGATGATAGCGCCCACATAAGGAATGAAGCTCAAGAGACCTGCTAACATTCCGATTGCCAATCCGAATTTCAAGCCAGCAAACGAAAGTGCTGCTGCATAAAGCACACCAAGCAGCAAGCACACAGTGCCTTGTCCGCGGATAAAACCGGCCATTGCGGCATTGATGTCGCGGCTGATGCTGCGAATTTCCTCGGCATGATCGCGCGGTAACCAGCTATCAATTTTCTCAACAATATGATCCCAATCAGCGAGGAGATAAAAGGCCACGATTGGAGTTACAACCAAAAGTGAAATCAAATTGACCAACGCCATGCCACCAGACCAAATTGAAGCAACCAAAGTCGCAATCCAGCCTGCTGCTTTGCCCGCAATATCGCTAATCGAACCTTGCACATCGGTCCCCGATTTTGCCAAAGCATCCTTCATCCATGAAGGCGCAATTTCATTGAATCGTTGAATAAGAGTTTTCAAAAGTTCAGGCAAATCACTCGCAAATTTCACCAATTGATCACCCAAAATTGGCGCAATGAGCAACCCTGCAAAAACGACTGATAAGACGGCCACCAAAAGGATAATCAACGTTGCTAGAACGCGCGGCAACCCTAAGCGCTCCAGGGCATCGGCAACTGGATCAAGAAAATATGCCAGAACAAAGCCCGCAATAAAGGGCAATAATATTTCGCTCAGCCCCCAAAGCACAAACGCAAACAAGGCGAAAGCGGCAACCCAGAAACCGAGCTGGCGTTGTAAAGTCATGGTTTTTGCTCCAAGTCACTTTCCGCCATATGGCGTATCCACGTTCGCAAGTACAGTGCACCCGAAACCAGCGTTAAACCAGCAACGCATGCAATTCCAAAGCTTAAAAAAACATCTGCTTTGAAGTCTATTCCAAGTAGTCCGAGCAAAATTCCAGCAAACGCAATTTGTCCAGCAGTATTCACTTTGCTAAT
>JAYUOP010000025.1:0-2090 GCA_043760745.1 Hyphomicrobiales bacterium | reverse complement strand
CATTCCATGCCCAGCTTTTACCAACCAATAGCGACTTGATCTGCGCTGCGGATAATGCCGTAGGCGTCTCGGTAATGGGTGGTTCAACGTCAGCCAAGGGCGGCGGAGTGTTGATTGACGAAGACGGAGGTGCTGCTGAATCCTTAAAAAGATTCATATTCGCACACGCACTCAGAGCGGAGGCGGCAACTATTAAAATTATTTTCTGCGTCTTAGTCTTCATCATTCGATTCCCCAGTTTGGAATAGCGTAAAAAAACCAAACTTGTGTCAGGATTAAGGATTGGCACCGCTATTCTGTAGCGGCATAGCAATTTTTACCAAAGAGGAGCAACTATAAATTGTACAGTCGTCGTTTTGCGAGAAATCCTGTGTTTTAGTTGCAGAATACTTTATCGCAATTTGTTCGGGCGCTGTCGCGTCACTTCCAAACCAAGGTGATTGCGATTCGGAATGTGCAGCGCCACTCGTCAAAATGGTACCGACGATCAGCCAATACTTAAACATCGAAATTTTCCTCTTACGCAAACAAGACTGGGTTTTGGCGAGAAATGGTTTATGGATCATTAACCACGCCTGCGCCCTTGACTAGTGTTTGGGCCGATGCGTAAGGCTGCATTCCATTATTCATGTAAGATTTTCAAATGGCTCATTATAGTTTTGATTGTGTGTTCAACTCGTGAATTACCGTCATAGTTTTCATGCGGGAAATCATGGTGATGTTTTAAAGCATATTGTGCTGGCCCGCGCGTTGCAGTTGATGACCGCGAAAGATAAGCCGCTTGCTGTGCTGGATGCGCATGCGGGCGTGGGGCGTTATGATTTAACTGGCGTGCAAGCCACCAAGACAGGAGAATGGTTGGGTGGTGTCGCCAAACTGGACGATGATTTTGCCCCGGAGGTTGAAGCCGTTCTTGCACCATTTCGAGATTTGCTTGCCGCGATTAATCCAGACGGAGAGGGAAAATATTATCCGGGCTCGCCTGAAATTACATCGCGGATGATCCGCAGTGAGGACAGGTTGATTGCCAATGAGCTGCACCCTGTTGATGCTTTGGAACTTACGGAAAATTATGCTTGGCACAAAAATGTTTTCGTCAAACAATTGGACTATTTGCAAGCGATTAAATCTGAACTCCCGTTTCGCGAGCGGCGCGGACTTGTGCTGATTGATCCACCTTTTGAAGTTCTTGATGAGACTTTGCGCACGGCGCAGGCGTTGCAATTTGGCTATCGGCGGATGGCGACTGCCAGTTTTATAGTTTGGTATCCGGTTACAACGGATGAATTTGCTTCACAATTTATAGCGACAATGAAGGCGCTCGACATACCAAATACGTTGTGGTGCGAATTGCGCATTAAGGCAGCATTTGCACAAGGTGGGCTTTCAGGCTCTGGGCTGATTATCATAAACCCGCCTTGGACGCTCGAAAATGACTTGCGGATTTTACTACCGGCATTGGCCGAACGTTTGGGACTGGGAGATTGGGGGCGCGGCCAAGTGGACTGGCTTACGCCCCCCAAATAATTAAAGGTTTACTGCTTTGCCGGCGATGGCCGCTGACAGATCAATGTATTCTTCAGAAGAAGTGCCTGCGCGCTTGGCAATTTCTGCAAGCTGCAATTTTGCTAAATCGACGCGACCAGCAGCAACATAGCCTTCGCCCAAATATTCGCGGGCTTTCACATAGTCTGGCTGAATCGCCAATGCTTGATCATAATATGACACGGCGATTTCAAGGCGGCCAGCTTTTCGGTTGCTATAGCCAATCATTGTCAGCGTTTCTGGTGTTTGCTTATTGGTCATCGCGTTAAACGCGCTCAATGCCCAATCATATTGTCCGGTCTTAGCAAGCAAATAACCTTGGGCATAAAGCTCATTATCAGGAATGATGCCCGCTGTGGCTTTCACACACATTTTGTTCATCTTGCCTTTTTTCTTTACCGTTTTGACAACTTCACCGGTCTTGCACTTCATCTGGGTTGGCACTGTTGTTGGAGCGGCAGGTGCTGCAGGTGGCGTGGTTCCTGCGGCTAGAGCCACAGCTGAACTCAACGCGAGTGCGAAAAGTGATGCAGAAATTGTTTTCA
>JAYUOP010000024.1:0-5013 GCA_043760745.1 Hyphomicrobiales bacterium | reverse complement strand
CCATTCCAATGCAACGTTTGTGGAATGGGAAGCAACATTTGATGAAGCTTCTGAGGATCGCGGAAAATATGAAGTTTTAATTTCAAGGCACGTCTTTGCAGCGGGGTGGAAGTCTCTGGCTGCTAAAATAAAGCGGGAAAAATTATCCAATCCTCCCGGTGCCGTACGTTGGAAAGGTGGCCAACCAAATAAGGTTTGGACGTCGCGCGTTATGAAAGCGCCAGTTGAAAAAATCTGGTCCACGATGCGCGATTTTTCCAGCATGGGCGATTGGCATGATGACATTACAAAGATGCACATGCTCAAGCGCGCAGGCGCGGCTAAGGTTTCGGGTGTTCGCGATTTCTATTTTGGCAGTGACCATCTTAATGAAGTGCTGTTGCATCTTTGCGATCAAACGCGTTCATTTTCTTATCGGATCACGAAGTCCGAACTGCCGTGGGTAAACTATGTATCAGGTGCCAAGCTTTGGCCGGTCACCGCTGATAACACTACATTTGGGGTCTGGACGGGAGATTGGGATGCCAGTCCGCAAGATGATCTCGCACTGATGCCCGATACGGAAATGAATGTGTATCAAAAAGCATTCGCTACATTAGAATCGAAATTGAAGAAGAAATAAGAGGACAGTCCGCAATGGCGCAATTTATTAATACAAAAGAAACACTGGTGACAGAATCCATTGATGGCAGTTTGCGCGCAGTCGGCGGATTAAATGTGGCGCGGCTGGATGGCTATCCGCACATTAAAGTAGTGCTACGCACCGATCATAACCCGAAGAAAGTCGCGATTATTGCTGGCGGTGGATCGGGTCATGAGCCAGCGCATGCTGGGTTTGTGGGTAAAGGATTATTGACCGCTTCCATTTGCGGTGAAGTTTTTGCCTCCCCCAGTGTTGTCGCAGTGTTCGCAGCGATTATGGCGGTCACGGGCAAGGCCGGATGCTTGGTGGTGTTCAAAAACTACACAGGCGACCGGTTGAATTTTGGACTTGCAGTTGAAAAAGCACGCGCGCTTGGTAAAAAAATTGAAGTTGTTATTCTGCGTGATGATGTTTCATTGCCCGGCTTGGCCCAGCCACGCGGACTTGCTGGCGTTATGTTCGTTCATAAAATTGCCGGTCATTTGGCGGAGAAAGGCGAAAGCCTGAAAGTGGTTGCCGCCGCTGCGCAAAAAGCAGCCGATGCTACGGTAACACTTGGTATCGCCTTAAGCTCATGTACTCTGCCGGGCATTGGCCGCGAAGACCGCGTGCCCAGTGGCACAGCAGAATTGGGCCTTGGCATTCACGGCGAACCCGGCGTTGAATTGATAGCTTACAAAGACGCGAAACAAACATCTGCACATTTAATCAGTACACTGACCAAGCATGTTAAAAAATCTACTGGGTATGCCATTCTTCTGAATAATCTTGGCTCCACCACGCCGATTGAGATGGGTGTGATAAGCAATGAGATATTAGGTTCTGAATTTGGAAAAAAATTAAACGCGTTGTGGGTCCAGCCCTCATGGTGACCTCTCTTGATATGCATGGGTTCTCGGTTTCCTTGCTCCCGCTCAACACCTTATGGACCAAAGCCCTGGACGCGCCCGTAGCACCACATGGCTGGCCAGGTACGTTCACAAATGGCAAAATCAAAACGATTAAGCTCGCGAAAGAACTCAAATCGAAACCAGCTAAAGCTAGCCGCAATGATGCACTGAAATCTTTGATCAAAAAATCCTGCGATATCTTGATCTCCGCCGAAGCGGAATTAAACATGCTTGATGCACGCGTTGGCGATGGTGACACGGGCTCATCAATTGCTACGGGTGGCCGGAGCCTATTGGCGATCCTTGATCACATGCCATTGGCGGATCTTGCAGCCACCATGAATGCCATAAGTGATCAATTGCGAACGACGATGGGGGGCTCTAGTGGCGTGCTGCTGGCAATATTTTTTGCAGCTGCTGGCCAAGCATCTGCCAGCGGTAAAAGCTGGCCACAGGCGTTACGGGCGGGTCTGGACCGTATGATGGAGTATGGTGGCGCAAAGGCTGGAGACCGCACAATGATCGACGCCCTCCTCCCTGCCCTTGATGCACTGGTGGCCAAAAAATCACTTGCCGATTCTGCAGCGGCTGCAACCAAGGGCGCAGCACTCACAGCCAAAATGCAGCGAGCAGGAGCTGGGCGCTCAAGCTATGTTTCCGCCAGCAATCTTAAAGGAACAATTGATCCCGGCGCGCGGGCCGTTGCGGCTTTATTCGAGGGTTTGGTATGAAGCACTTAAGGAGTTGCATGGTCCAGCTTTTCGAGCGAACCTTAAGGACCTGCAAATTCTTATTCATCTGAAAGAAACTGGTGCTGCTGGGCAGGATTGAACTGCCGACCTCATCATTACCAATGATGTGCTCTACCACTGAGCTACAGCAGCCCGATTTCGGGACGCGATTACGATCCGGAGCGGACACATGCCACAGGCTGCGTTCACACGCAACCCTTCACACAAAAAACCTTATAGGATGTTAAAAACCAATATCTTGACAGAATTGGTTTACCTCCTGACATAAGAGGCATGACGAAACTCAATAACTCACCTGAAGCAATAGCGAAGCGTGAAACGCTAGCAAAAGCTCTAAAAACCAACCTTGCTAAGCGAAAAACACTCGCTAAACAGCAAGCAAAGCTAGCAACTGCCAATCAAAACGCTGCTTTGGTTAAAAAATTAGACCCTGAACCAGATTAACCGTTGCCGCAATTAAGCCTTTTATGCTTGTTAGCGCCCGACTACATGGTTTGGTTGGCCGTCTCGGGGGACGCCGCTTCAATTTAGGGGATTTTCTGATGGATCGTATTCGTATTCGCGGTGGCAACACGCTCAATGGCACAATTGACATTTCAGGTGCTAAAAATGCGGCCTTGCCGTTGATGATCACATCACTGCTGACGGCGGACACGTTGACCTTGCACAATGTGCCACGGTTAGCAGATGTTTTACGGTTGCAACGCATTCTGCAAAACCACGGTGTAGATATCATGGTTGCGGGCAAGCAGCCTGGTCAAACAGGAACCTCCGGTGAAACTTTAAAGCTTTCCGCGAAGACCATTGTTGATACGACCGCACCATACGAATTGGTATCTAAGATGCGGGCGAGTTTCTGGGTGCTTGGGCCATTGTTGGCGCGTATGGGAGAAGCCAAGGTTTCGTTGCCCGGCGGATGCGCTATTGGTACACGCCCAGTTGACCTTCATTTGATGGCATTTGAAAAACTCGGTGCTACTTGCGAAATCGAAGCGGGTTATGTGATTGCCAAGGCCTGGGGCGGCCTCAAGGGTGCACATATCAAGTTCCCAATGGTGACAGTTGGTGCCACCCACGCGGCCTTAATGGCGGCGGTTTTGGCAAAGGGTGATACTATTATCGAGAATGCGGCGCGCGAGCCTGAAATTGGCGACGTGGCCGAATGCTTGGTTAAGATGGGTGCGAAGATTGAAGGTATCCACACTTCAACGCTGAAGATTACCGGAGTTACCAGCCTGCATGGTGCTGAACACGAAGTTATTGCGGATCGCATTGAGACTGGCACTTATGCAATGGCCGCAGCAATGACTGGCGGCGATGTTTTTCTCCGGGGTGCGCGTGCTGATTCACTTGAATCGATGATCTCAGCTATGGAACAAGCCGGAATTTCCATTGAACGGGCAGCTGGTGGATTGCGCATTAAGCGGAACGGCAGCCCGATTGAGCCGGTTAGCGTTTCGACTGAACCTTACCCAGGTTTCCCGACCGACCTGCAAGCACAATTCATGGGATTAATGACTAAGGCACGTGGGCATAGCGTGATCCGCGAAACAATTTTCGAAAATCGTTTTATGCATGTTCAAGAGCTTGCGCGCTTGGGTGCTGATATTCGCTTGCACGGCGATACTGCAGAAGTTCATGGCGTGAAGAAATTGACTGGTGCTGATGTGATGGCTACAGATCTTCGCGCTTCGGTTTCTTTGGTGATTGCAGGATTGGTTGCCGAAGGTGAAACGATGATCCACCGGGTTTATCATCTGGACCGCGGGTTTGAAGCTTTGGAAGAAAAACTGCAAGCTTGCGGCGCGGACGTCACACGCATTTCAGGACACTGATTTTACTTTGCTGAAACTCCACGCCCTCGACATTGATGACCTGCAAGTGATTTCAAGTCATATGCAAGATGCTTTGGTGCGGCGATCAGACATGCGGTATCTGCGCAAGAGGCGGCAATTTGTGTTTGCCGCCAATCGCTTTGCCTGGGAACGGCAGCCCGAAAAAATCCGCCATCGCACCGGACTACATTTCGAACATGTATTGGCGGTCAGACAGTCTGGATTTTCAACGGTGCGTGGCGAAAGCATTTTGTCTTTGCTGTCAATTTCGTTTGCAGAAACCCAAGCTCCGGCAGGAACGGTTACTTTGACTTTTGCGGCGGGACCAACCCTCGCACTTGATGTTGAGTATCTTGATATTGCGATGAAAGATTTGGGACCGCAGTGGACGGCAAACCAAAGCCCTTCGCACGACTAGCTTTTTCAAGTTTTTTCAACTACGCGATATCTTATGTCTAAAAATCCGCTTCATAGATTAACTGCAATCGAGCTTGACGACAGTATCAGTCATGGCTTGTCGGCAGAGGCCGACCATGAGCGGCGGGTGGCAATTCATGATTTGTTAGAAGAAAATAGTTTTCAACTCTGCAATGGTTTGGATGGGCCTTACCGTCTAAAGCTTTCGACCATTGATGGGAAATTGGTTTTTGACACGATGAACCAGGCAGAAGCCTCCATTAATGTTGTGGGCCTTGCCATGTCGCCTTTTCGCAGGATGGTGAAAGACTATCACCTCATCTGCGAAAGTTATTACGCCGCAATCAAGCTTTCCACACCCTCACAGATTGAAACTATTGATATGGCGAGGCGGGGCTTGCACAATGAAGGCAGCGAGCTTTTGCAGCAACGGCTGGCAGGAAAAATCGTCTTGGATTTTCCAACTGCGCGCCGGT
>JAYUOP010000023.1:0-13193 GCA_043760745.1 Hyphomicrobiales bacterium | reverse complement strand
TTTTGTTGGCTGCGAACTCTATGAAAGCCGGAATGTTCATTTTGCGGCCACTCCTCATTGCCACTGGCGCACCGCGCTTGGGCAAAATGGTGATCGGCACGGTTAAGGGCGACATTCATGATATCGGCAAAAATCTCGTTGGCATGATGATGGAAGGCGCTGGCTTTGAAGTTATTGACCTCGGCATTAACAATCCGGTCGAAAAATATCTTGGTGCCATTGAAGAGCACCAACCAGATATTCTTGGCATGTCCGCACTTTTGACAACCACGATGCCTTATATGAAGGTTGTGATCGACACGCTGAAAGAAAAAGGCATGCGCGATGATTACATCGTGCTAGTTGGCGGCGCACCACTCAATGAAGAATTCGCCAAAGCTATTGGTGCAGATGCCTATTGCCGCGATGCAGCCGTGGCCGTTGAAACCGCCAAAAGCTTTATGGCCCGCAAGCACAACCAGTTGGCTGCAAACTAAAACAGTTTACGCGATAAAAAACGGCTCGGTGCAAAACACCGAGCCGTATTCATTTTCAGATGCCGTGAAGCGATCTGAAAATTTATTAGGTGGCAGCCAAGCCAGTGTTCAATTCAATGAACTTTGCTTTCATGGTAGCAGCCAATGGCGGGATCACAATGATAAGGGCAAGGCCCATAGCAGCAGCGATCAGGCCGTATTCAATTGCAGTTGCACCGGATTCGTCTTTAAGAAACTTGTTCATTTGTTCTCTCCAATATTTGGTTTTCAGCACCAGTTCAAACTTACCAGAGCTTCATGCACTGGTCTTGCTGAACATGAAATCATTCTAATCCTCAGGTGTTAATTCGCGTTAAAACAGAAAGCTAAAACTTTATTGAAACGACCTCCTTTGATTCAGAGTTAGCAAACCGTAAAACTGATTTTACTGACTAAAGCAGCGGATGGTCATTTCGGTTCAAAGGCGAAATCACCACTCACAATCGACTTTCTGGCGAAGGCCAGAATCTGCAACAGATCCTGACCTTCGTCAGGATGACGTATCAGAGACGGTGATCGTAATTGACCGCGCGATGCTCCAAACAACAAAAAACGGCTCGGTGCAAAACACCGAGCCGTAATCATTTTCAGATGCCGTGAAGCGATCTGAAAATTTATTAGGTGGCAGCCAAGCCAGTGTTCAAAGCAATGAACTTTGCTTTCATGGTAGCAGCCAATGGCGGGATCACAATGATAAGGGCAAGGCCCATAGCAGCGGCGATCAGGCCGTATTCAATTGCAGTTGCACCGGATTCGTCTTTAAGAAACTTGTTCATTTATTCTCTCCAAAATTTGGTTTTCAGCACCAGTTCAGTGTTTCCAGTGCCTCATGCGCTGGTCTTGCTGAACATATGATCAACATAGCCCTCAGATATTAATTCGGGTTAAAATCGATCTGTAAAATTTTACATATTGCAGCTGTTTCAAGAACATGCCTAGCATTTGGTTAATGGCCGCAATCTAATCCATAGTGCGCGAAGAAATTTCGCGCTAGAATGGGTAATGCTAGAAATAGACCTTTCGCCATCTGATACATATCAGTCTGAACACAAAACCAGCGCGGTGCTTCTTATCGCTTGTGGCGCGCTTGCCCGCGAAATTATTGATCTGGTTGATCGCAATGCTTGGACTGGTTTTGACATTCAATGTCTGCCTGCGAAATGGCACAATACACCCCAGTTTATTGTCCCTGCCGTGCGCGAAAAAATCATTGCCAACCGAGAAAAATATGAAACTATTTTTGTGTTGTATGGTGATTGTGGAACTGGTGGCCTTTTAGATGCCATGCTGATCGAAGAAAAAGTAGAGCGTATTGCTGGCCCGCATTGTTACGCGTTTTTTTCTGGTAATCCCTCTTTCGAAAAAACCGCCGAGGATGAGATCACCGCGTTCTATCTCACCGATTATCTCGCCCGCCATTTTGATAAACTCATTTGGGAAGGATTAGGCCTGGTCAAACACCCGGAACTTTTGCCAATGTATTTTAGCAACTACACAAAGATCGTTTATCTCGCCCAAACCCATGACGAGGGATTGCAAACCCGCGCCAAAGCAGCAGCTGAAAAACTTGGCCTCACCTATGAGTATCGTTTCACAGGCTATGGCGAGTTGGAAACTGATCTCACATCAAAGACAATGTCACCATTGACCTAACTTATAATCGCCACCAGCGATCTCATAATAATCCCCAGCATCATCGCAGAATATATGGCCACCTAGCTTGTTGCCAGTTTTGCCGTCAATTGTTCCTGCGGTAACAGAGATGTTGTCTCTGCCATCCGCCTTCCAAAATAGTGATGAGCCACACTCGCCACAAAAACCACGCTGCGCCGACGAGCTTGAGCGGAACCACTTTAAACCGCGTTGCTCAGTCAGCACAAAATCACTTTCTTTGACTTGCATTGAAGACCAATAATTTCCGGTTTGTTTGCGGCATTGTGTGCAGTGGCAAGCGGTAACCTCGCTCAGTGCTCCGGCCTCATATTTAACAGCACCACATAGACAAGATCCAGTTTTCATCTGCGAAACTCCTTGTGCAATGCATGAATGTGATCAGGCCCCAACCCACAACATCCACCAAAAATCGTAACCCCCAGCCTGTTCCATTCATGTGATTTCTGCACTAAATCCTCTGGTGTGATCACATCAATAAACTGCCAATCTGGCGCTTTAAAATATCCGCATTCTGGATAAGTGCCCATTGGCCCCGTCCAATATTTCCGCAAAATCACTAATGCTTCATCTGTGTCATTGGGCGATGTATGCATAATCGACATCACGTCCGGCTTCAGTGCTGCCAATGCTTTAACAATATCTTCAAATTTTTGATCGGGCCGACCAAAGCCTACCAGAGTTCCATCCGCTTGTTCTGCAGAAAGCCCTATCCAAACTGGCAAACCGGTTTCAATTGCGGCTTCGCATGCCCAAACCGCATAATCCGTGTCGCGCATCATCTCCATCATCAAAAGATCGACACCAAGGGATTTGAGATTTTCAGCCTTGCGCCGAAACAAAACTCGCGCTTCATCCCGCGTCCAGTTTTTTTCAAAATCAGTGCGGTCCGTGCCGCGTATCAAGGGGCGCTGCGTGGAAATTGAACCAGCAATGCAAACATTTCTGCCGCTTGCCGCCGCCTTGGCATGCGCTACGGCTGCTCTATCCAGCGTGATTAATTCATCGTCACGCCCGTAAGCATTAAATGTCAGTGGACTTGTCGCAAATGTATTGGCCGCAATGATATCAGCACCCACGGAAACATATTCGGCATGCACAGATTGTACAATTTCACCATGCGTGGCATTTACTTCAGCGCACCAAGTTGGGCCACTCATCGGTGCCCCCCGGCGTTGAATGTCGGTTCCCGTGCCACCATCAAGAATAATGGTTTCGCCCGCTTTGAGTTTTTCTGCAATAATTCGATACATCCCTAAAGTTTATCAAACTTCAGAGGAAATACCATCAGATTTGCGACGTGCGGTCACAAATGCCCGCATGAAAAACTGCGCTTGCAAAGGATGATAAGTAAACTCTTGTCCGATAGGGCAGGCCCGCCGGGCCAAACATCCCATTGAAGTGCAGTTTTCCCCTGCCATTGATTGAACATGCGCAGCACAATCATTCACTTTGTAAGATTGCCCATCAAACGCGTTCACCGGACAAGCGGAAAGACAAGGCTTATCTGCACATGTTTCGCATGGATGCGGACCAAGCCGAGGTGTGGGCATGTCAAAGACAACTGGGAAGAGCAGGGCGGCCCGGTAAGCGTGCCAGAGGCCGTAAGTGTTGTGAATATTCAACCCGAGTGGAGAAGTATGCCCAGCCCCGCCACGCTTAGCCCAGGTTAAGAATGGTTGCGCAGGCGTATCGAATGGAAATACCACTTCCGCCGAAAGATCTTGCGCTAATCCGGTCAAAACTTCGCGCGTCCAATCATCAATTGGGGAAACTTTGGGGTCTCGCTCGCGCACAAACCGCCGGAACATATCAAACCCAACATTGCCGACCAACACCACAAACTTCGCGTCCTGCGGAACGCGGTCTTCGACGCGTGGCTCAAACCAACCAAGCGGCGTAAAACCAGTCCGCTTGATTGCATTGAGAATTGGGTGCTCCATTATTTAAGCCAGCGCGGATCGCCCATTTCCATAACTTCGCGTGGCAATTTAATATCGTGCTTGGCGCGGATAAGATCATCAATAGCCCGCGGCAAATAATCCGGATAATGCGAGGTGAGGATTTCCATCTTCCGCGCGGCCGCTTTTTCCACAATGTCGGGCTTGCCCGCTTCAATCCATTCCTTCGGGCTCATCCGATTGGCAACCGCCGGATAGATGTATTCTTTCTGCATCAGATCCAAGGTTTGATCGCTGCCTAGATAATGACCCGGTCCATTCAGGCAAACTTCTCTGATAACCTCAACCGACAGCGTATCATCGGTCACTTCAATACCGCGCACATTGCGATTGATCGAACCCAACATATCATTGTCAATCAGCAGGCTCTCAAGGCAGAAACCAAGCAAGGACGCATGCATCCCAGCACTTTCATACATCAGATTAATTCCGGTCATCGCTGAAATGCCAGCGGTCACACCTTTTTCATAACCCGCTTGCATATCCGGCAACTTGGCATCGCACATGCCAGAAGCTGAACCCACTGTGAGATCATAAAAGTGACCCATTTGAGCGCAGCCAGATGTGATCAAGGCTTGCTCGCCAGAACCGCCAGACATGGCGCCTGTCCGCAAATCGGAAACGAATGGCCATGGTCCCCAAATGGCCGTAGCGCCGGGAACGATGCAGTTAATGTAAACCAATCCAAACAAACATTCTGACACAGCTTGTACCAGCGTGCCTGCCAAGGCAGCAGGTGCAGTTGCACCAGCTTGACCCGCAGAAAGAAGCAATACGGGCATACCGCCGCGCGCCGCCACTTCCAATGCGCCGCATGCATCTTCGGCAAATTTCATTGGCGGAACCACAAAGCAATTAGACTGCGAAACAAATGGCCGTTCGCGCCATTGCTTTTCGCCGCCGGCAATAAGATGCAGCATCTCTAAACATTCGGTCACATGCGCCGCTTCAACCATCGATGTTCCAACATGCTTTTGTGTGGACGCTAAGCAAGCATACATCGTGTTAATATCAAGGTCATGCCCAGTGATCATGTCCCGCGCGGTCAGACACCGCTGGAAGAAGTGAATGTGTTCGCAAGTATCAACAATGCGGCCAGCATCGTAAAGGTCAACGAGAAGTGACTCGCGATAACTCCGCGTTTCTGGCTCAACAATATGGACCGCAGCTCCAGCCGTTCCAAAGTATACTTTGTTTCCGGTTGGCAACATGTCGTGTTGTGTATCGCGCCCATGCAGATAAAAACCGCGCGCGCAACTTGCTAAAATATCTTCGGTCAATGCGCGTGGAATGAGGAGTCGTCCGGCGTCGTTCATCGTACAGCCGCGCGCCGTCATTGCTTCAATACAACTTGGAATGGCTTGACCGAAGCCAACAGTTTCAAGCAAGGTCAATGCTGCTTGGTGGATACGCTCCATATCGCGTTGGGTAAGCGGCTTGTACTGACCACCTTCCATGCCCGGTTTTACCGCCGCTTCTGAGCGCGGAATTGCTTGCGACCGCATCGCTACCCGGGCATCGCGCCCACCTCGTCTCCGCGTCACATCTAAAGCACTCGTCATAGTGTCATCCTCAATCTAAACTGTAGAGCAATTGTGCCGTGAATTCTATGCGTTGCAAAGCCCAAATAATCCTTGGTTGGTGGTGAATTCAAATCACCAGCAATTTTGTTCTGTTTTGATAATTTAGCACTAACTTCACAGATTATCAGATGCTATGAGAATTTATTAAAAACAAACAGGTGAAAATCTTGGCCCGTCGTGAACTCCCGCCGCTCCGCGCTTTAACTGCTTTTGAAGCCGCCGCTAGGCTTGGCAGTTTCCGCTTGGCCGCCGGTGAATTGGGCATCACCAGGTCCGCAGTAAGCCATCAAGTAAAATCCCTTGAGCAGCGGTTGTCGGTGCAGCTGTTTCGGAGGGATGCCAGACGCGCAGAACTCACGCAAATCGGCCAAACCTATTACCCGCATATCCGTGAAGCTTTTGATCAAATCGAAGCGCAAACCAAAGCGCTGCGCCCATCCGCCAGCGATAATGAACTTACAATTCAAGTTTATGTGACCGTTGCTTTGAAATGGTTAATCCCCCGCTTGCATGATTTTGAACGCCGCTATCCTGATATGAAAGTGCGTCTTTCGACCTCTTACTTCGATTGGGATTTTGATGAAAAGAATGTGGATGCAGGTCTCGTCCTTGCCCGCAATAAATCACAAAACCATTATTACAACCCGCTGTTCAAATCCTTATTATCTCCTGTATGCGCGCCCGAATTGTTGAAAGGGCCGAATGCAATTACCTCTCCCGCTGACCTCAAAAAACATAAACTGATTGACGTTTATACCGCCGAAGAAGATTGGCAATCTTGGTTGGAAGCGGCTGGTGTGAAGGGCACTAAAACCTCAAATCGGCTGACGGTAGATAGTTACATCTTAGCGCAAGAAGCCGCAATTGAAGGGCGTGGCATTGCAATGACAATTGGCCCCTTTGCGATTGATGAGATCAAAAATGGTAGATTAGTGCAGCCATTTCCGTTGCTCGTGCCCCATCGCCATCAATGGTATTTCGCTTGCAATGCTGAGCACCAAATGAAACCAAAAATCAAAAAATTTGAAGAGTGGTTAATCAAGCAAGTCAATGCTGATCCCATTCTAGAAAATTATCGACTCCAAGGAAAAACGAAATGAATGATGCAATTGAAGGTGGCCGCAAGAACAGAAGAGATGGCGGCAGACGCGGCGGAGCGGGCGTAGATCCCAAGATTCATCAAATGAAAAAACGCAACGTTGTGCGTCATTTTCCGCCGATGAAAATTATTTCGGATGATGAAGTTGAAGCCATTCACCGCGCGTCTTTGCGTGTCCTGCAAGAAATCGGTATGGATTTCATGGTAGAGGATGTGCGTGAAATGTGGCGCAAAGCTGGTGCAAAAATCGATGGTGAGCGCGTGCGCTTTGAGCCCGCCATGATTGAAGAACTTATCAAAACCTGCCCATCACAATTTACGCTTCATAGCCGCAATCCGATCCACAACACTGAGATTGGCGGCAACCATATGACCTTCGGTACAGTGGGCAGTCCGCCCAATTGCACCGACATGGAAGGCGGTCGTCGGGTTGGCAATCGCGCCGACTTTCAAAAATTTTTAAAGCTCGGGCAATATTTTAACTGCATCGGGTTTAGTGCTGGCTATCCCGTCGAGCCTGTCGATGTGCATTCCTCCATTCGGCATCTCGAAGCTTTACGTGACATGTCCACTCTTATGGATAAGCCGCTAACGGCATATTCGCTGGGCAAAGAGCGGATTCGCGATGGTATCGAAATCGCCCGTTTAGCCCGTGGTGTTAGTCACGAACAGTTTGAAAAAGAACCGTCGCTCTGCACGATTATCAACACCAATTCGCCGCTTAAACTTGATTACAATATGCTGAACGGCATCATGGAAATGTCGGCGCGAAATCAAGTGGTCTGCGTAACACCATTTACCCTTGCAGGTGCAATGGCGCCGGTCACGATGGCGGGTGCTGTTGTCGAACAAAATGCTGAAGCTTTAGCAGGCATTGCCTTCACCCAACTCGTGCGTGCGGGCGCCCCCGTTATCTACGGTGGCTTTACCTCGAACGTTGATATGAAATCCGGTGCGCCCGCTTTTGGAACGCCAGAATATATGAAAGCCCAAGTCGTCGGCGGCCAAATGGCACGACGCTATAATCTGCCTTATCGTACGTCAAACACTTGCGCTGCTAACACCGTCGATGCCCAAGCCGCATATGAAAGTGTCTTCTCGTTATGGGGGCTTACCATGGGCGGCGGCAATTTTATCATGCATGGTGCGGGTTGGCTGGAAGGCGGATTGCTCGCCAGTTTTGAAAAATTTGTACTCGACTGCGACCTCATTCAAATGGTCATGGAATTCATGCAACCCCTTGATACGACTGAAGATGCGCTTGGCGTCGAAGCTATCCGAGAAGTGGGTCCCGGCGGCCATTTCTTTGGTGCGCAACACACACTCTCGCGTTACTCTGAAGCATTTTATGCGCCCATGATTTCGGATTGGCGCAACAGCCAACAGTGGGAAGCCGCTGGCCGCCCGGACGCTTTCCAAAAAGCCAACGCGGTTTATAAGCAAGCGCTAAATGAATACGTCGAACCCCCGATGGACTCAGGCACACGCGAAGCGCTAAATGATTTCGTTGATCGCCGCATAAGAGAAGGCGGCGCACCAACCGACTTCTAAGGATACCCAAAATGTTTGACGTTGTGGTGATTGGCGCTGCTAACATAGATGTGAAGGCTAAGCTCGATGCTCCCTTTATTCCCGCGACGTCGAACATTGGAAAAGTCAATTTAAGCGCTGGTGGCGTAGGGCGAAACATAGCCCATAACTTAGCCAGTCTAGGCGCAAAAGTTTCGCTCATATCAGTTTTTGGCGAAGATTCTTTGGGTGAAATTTTGCGGGCGGAAACCAAAGCGGCTGGGGTCGATTTATCGAAGTCTGTAATTGGGAAGCTTGCGACCAGCACTTATGTTGCAACACTTAGCTCCAGCGGTGAGTTAATAACTGCGGTCAATGATATGCGGACAATTGAACTGTTGTTGCCAGCTGTTGTCGAAGCCGCGCAAGAGTTCTTAAGCCACGCGAATTGGATTGTTGCTGATTGTAATTTACCCGTTGAAACTCTGCGTGCGCTCGCCAAACGGCATGGCAATCGATTGCTAATCGAACCCGTGTCAGTGCCCAAATCAGGAAAAATTCTTCAGGTTTTAGAAACCGACCCAATCGCGATGATCACGCCAAATCTGGATCAATTGCAAAAACTCACCAAATTGTCGAACGTTGCCGAAGCTTGTCACAAGTTACAATCTTTAGGGATCAAAGAGGTGGTGGTTCATCGCGGTCCAGCCGGGGCAACATTTGCTTCTAGTGCGGGCGAGGTCAAAAATATACCCCAACCAATTTTAGAAAATGTCGTAGATGTTACCGGAGCAGGAGATGCCGCAGTTGCCGGATTGGTCTATGGTCTAATCAATAATTTTACGCTGGAAAAATCGGTCAAATTCGGTCAAGCCATGGCGCGCGGTGTGTTGCAAACTGAAAACTCCGTGCTGAACAAAAGCCAAGCCATTGAAATACAAAAATCATTATGAACCAATTTCTTAAAATCACGCCAGAACTTCAATCCGCTCTCGCGGGCGGCCATCCTATCGTGGCGCTTGAATCCACCATCATTGCGCACGGCATGCCGTTTCCGCAAAACCTCGAAATGGCGCAAACTGTGGAAGCGATTATCCGGGCGGAAGGCACAATCCCTGCCACCATCGCAATTGTTGATGGAAAATTATGTGTGGGTCTAACTACCGCTGAGCTTGCCACTTTCGCCGAAAATGGCCCGTCCATTATCAAAGTTTCTACCCGCGATTTGCCATATGTCGTTGCTCGAAAAATGATGGGAGCAACCACAGTTGCCTCCACCATGCGCATTGCCGCCATGGCTGGCATTGCCGTATTTGCAACTGGTGGCATTGGCGGCGTTCATCGTGGCGCTGAGCGCAGCTTTGACGTGTCTGCCGATATGACCGAGTTTGCGGAAAGCAACGTTGCTGTGGTCACCGCTGGCGCCAAAGCCATTCTCGATTTGCCACTCACTTTGGAAACCTTGGAAACGCTTGGCGTTCCCGTTGTGGGCTTTAACACCGATGATTTCCCATCCTTTTACTCGCGCGTGTCTGGCCTCAAAGTGCCAATGCGGTGTGACAGCCCAAATGAAGTTGCTGCAATGATGAAAGCAAAATGGCAGCTTGGATTAAGGGGTGGCATCGTGGTTGCAAATCCGATTCCGACCCAAGATGAAATTCCAGCCCATGAAATTTCCGGCGCCATCAATAGCGCAATAACGGAAGCTCAAGCGCAAAATATTGCTGGAAAACACCTAACTCCTTTCTTGTTAAAGCGCCTTGCCGAAACCACCCAAGGCCGCTCACTAAAAGCCAATATCGCGCTCGCCTATAACAACGCAAAAGTTGCCGGCCAGATTGCCGTGGCTTATGCTGCGGCACTTCGTCAGGACTAGTCCTAACGTCGTATTTAGGCTACATGCCGTTTTCGATTCATTGCATAGAGTTCCCATGGCAAATTTGATCATTACTTATTGGCGCGATATTCCTTCACAAGTGGCTGTTAAAATCGGCCGAAAAGAGGAAAAACGCATGTTGGACAATCGCTTCATGGAAGCCATCGATATGGCCGCTATGCGTGGCGGTGCAACCGACGCAGACTCTTATCTTGAAGATTGGCGTCGGGCTGATCCAATTGTTGTGGGCGACGATTTGGCCGCAGAAGCTGATAAAGCGAAAACTGAATTAGAAGCGGCTTATCCGCTGGAACGAATCAAAACCCTCATCGCCAATGGAGGCAAATCCTCATCATGACCCATACAATTGTTTCATCCGCCACCCGCACGCATATCATTGGTTTCGATAAACCATTCACCGTCATTGGTGAACGTATCAATCCAACGGGACGCAAGAAACTTGCCGCCGAAATGCAAGCCGGAAATTTTGAAACCGTAATCCGCGATGCTTTGGCCCAGATTGCAGCAGGCGCGCATATTTTGGACGTGAACGCTGGAGTTACTGCCGTAAATCCAAACGAGACCGAACCGCCTCTGATGCGTCAGACCTTGGAAATCGTGCAATCGATTTGCGATATTCCATTGTGCATTGATAGCTCTGTGACCTCGGCATTAAAGATTGGTCTCGAAACAGCCAAGGGCCGTCCATTAGTAAATTCTGTCACGGGCGAAGAAGAAAAACTTGAAGCGATTTTACCATTGATTGCAAAATACAATGTTCCTGTTGTTGCGATCTCAAACGACGAAACCGGTATCTCCGAAGATCCCGATGTGCGCTTTGAAGTCGCGCGCAAAATTGTTAATCGCGCGGCTGACTTCGGCATCAAGCCATGGGACATTGTAGTGGATCCCCTCGTGATGCCAATTGGCGCTATGGGAACTGCGGGCCAACAGGTGTTCCGCCTCGTGCGCCGCTTGCGCGAAGAGTTAAAAGTCAACACGACTTGCGGCGCGTCGAACGTTTCTTTCGGCATGCCAAACCGCCGCGCGCTCACCGGTTACTTCCTTGCGATGGCTGCATCGCACGGCATGACGTCAGCGATCATGAACCCGCTGCACGATGAAGATATGCATGCCATTTTCGGTGCCAACGTTTTGAACGGAACCGATGCGCATTGTAAATTCTGGACCAATAAATTCCGCGAAATGACGGCGGCCCCGTCAAAAGCGGCCCAAGCCGCTGGCGAGATCTCGAGCAATGAAGATATTGAAGCGAGACGTAAAGCCCGGGAAGAACGCAGAAGAAGGTAGATTTTTATGCCTTCTCCTGTGCGTCTTCGCATGGAAGAAGGTGCCCGAAGGGCGGATGAGGGTCCTTTGATTTCAATTACTGAACTCGCGGCTTGCCCTCATCCGGCCGTTGGCCACCTTCTCCCATTTGCATGTGCAAACGGGAAAAGGCTAAGGGACTATCAATGACCGACCAAAACCCACTTATCGTTTTTACCCCGTCCGGCAAGCGCGGGCGCTTTCCAGTTG
Source organism: Hyphomicrobiales bacterium (assembly GCA_043760745.1). Taxonomy (GTDB): domain Bacteria; phylum Pseudomonadota; class Alphaproteobacteria; order Rhizobiales; family Aestuariivirgaceae; genus Aestuariivirga. The sequence goes on along the minus strand of JAYUOP010000023.1, from coordinate 1,440 downwards.
GAACACCGGTTTTACAAGCAGCACGTGCGCTCGGCGTAGACATTGATTCTGTCTGCGGCGGCCGCGCGATTTGCGGTCGTTGTCAGGTCAATGTTGGTGAAGGTGAGTTTGCCAAACACGGTATTAGGTCGTCCACGGATCATTTGTCAGACGTTTCACAAGTGGAACTTCGTTACGATAAATTGCGCGGGCTTGCCTCTGGTAGTCGCTTGTCTTGCCAGACCAAAATTCTTGATGATGTGGTGATCGACGTTCCACCAGAATCCCAAGTCCATAAACAAGTGATCCGCAAAGCCGCTGAGGTCCGCGACATTGAAATGGATCCAGCGACCAGACTTTACTTTATCGAAGTCGAAGAAGCCGACATGCACCATCCATCTTCTGATTTGGAGCGCGTCTATAAAGCGCTGTCAGAACAATGGGATTTGACTGGACTTTCATGCAATCTCACGATTCTTTCTAAACTCCAAGCCGCCCTCAAAAAAGGCGAATGGAAAATCACCTGCGCTGTAAACTCGCGCTCGACTGCGGGGGCAACAGAAGTCGTGGCAATTTGGCCGGGCTTCCATGACAAGATATTCGGCATCGCGGTGGATGTGGGCTCGACGACCGTTGCAGCACATCTCACTAATTTAACAACCGGTGAAGTTGTGGCGTCGTCTGGTCTAATGAACCCGCAGATCCGCTTCGGCGAAGATCTCATGAGCCGCGTTTCTTACGTGATGATGAATCCCGGCGGCGAAGTTGAAATGACCACTGCGATCCGTGAAGCGTTGAACACGCTCGCCCAACAGGTCGCTAAAGAAGCAAACATCGAACTCACTGACATTCTTGAAATCGTCCTCGTAGGCAATCCAGTGATGCACCACTTGTTCTTAGGTATTGACCCAATCGAACTTGGTGGCGCACCCTTCGCATTAGCAACTGGCATGGCGGTCACGTGTCCGGCGCGCGAGCTTGACGTGCGCTTAAATCCGGGTGCGCAATGTTATGTGCTGCCATGCATCGCTGGCCATGTTGGAGCAGATGCAGCAGGTGTGGTACTTTCAGAGGCGCCACAAGATTCAGATGAGATTATTCTTGCGGTTGACGTCGGCACCAATGCCGAAATTATCTTGGGTTCCAGAGCCCGGCTTCTTGCCTGCTCTTCGCCAACGGGCCCAGCTTTCGAAGGTGCGCAAATTTCTTGCGGTCAACGCGCAGCACCCGGCGCAATTGAACGCATCCGCATTGACCCCGTAACTCTAGAGCCGCGCTTCCGTGTGATCGGCTCTGAACTCTGGTCGGATGAGCCGGGCTTTGATGCAGCGATTGCCAGCACAGGTGTCACCGGCATTTGCGGTTCAGGTATTATTGAAATCATCGCTGAAATGTATCTCGCAGGGATCATCAATCAAGATGGTCAGGTTGATGGCGGCATGTCGGCAATTTCCCCTCGCG
>JAYUOP010000022.1:0-2093 GCA_043760745.1 Hyphomicrobiales bacterium | reverse complement strand
CCTTTGCGTGTTGAAATAAAAATTCAATATAGCGACGCAGATGCACGATCATGTCATCAGCAAGCATCACGTCATTTTTGGCTTTCGCCAAAACGAATGCCCCCTGTATCGAGGCTTGAGTAAACAGCGCTAGGCTATTGGGTGACCATGTGGCCTTGGGCGAATGTTTCAACTTTGCTGCAAAAATTATGGCTTCGATGTTTTCGGCATGCAAAGCGATGCCTTCAAAACATGCCGCACGAATAGCCGGGCTCGATTCAAATTTCTCTTGCGCCAATGTTCCTAGAAAACACGTGCATTCCGGCAAACTGCGCCCTACTAATAATTGCCGGCGGAATTCAACATAGCCAATCAACTGATCAAGAGGGTCTTCGAACTTGTTGTATTCGGCAGCAGCAAAGACTTGAGATGTAACCTCAGTCCAAAACTGCGTGGCCTCCACAGCCAATTGTTCTTTGGTTGCAAAATGGTGGAAGAATGCGCCCTTGGTTACATTGGCTGTTCGGCACAAATCGTCCACCGATGTAGCATCATATCCAGTGTGGCGCACGAGGTTCAGCGCAGCGCCAAGAAGTCGCGTTTTTGTTCCAGCTTGTTCCATACAATTAACATACCAACTGGTTGGTATTTGTCAAGGGAAATTTTCTTTGAACTGAAAACCTTCTCAAAACAACAACAAATTGAGTGTTTTACGTGGTCCCCGCCCATGGTCCGTGAAAAGCACCTTCTTCACCAATCCGCTCAAACCCGTGCGCACCAAAGAAATCGCGCTGGGCTTGGATGAGATTGGCCGAGCCTCGTGCTTGCCTGTAAGTGTCGAAATAGTTGAGCGCGTTGCTCAAGGCTGGCGTTGGTGCGCCTGCCATTGCGGCTTGGGCGATGACCGCGCGCAGGGCGCCGTGGCTTTCCTTCATCATGGCCATGAAGGCAGGAGCCATAAGCAAATTGCCTCTGCCTTTTGATTTGACAAAAGCTTGGGTGATGAGGCCCAGAAACTGTGAACGAATGATACAGCCTTCACGCCATATTTTAGCGATGGTGCCCAATGGCAAGTTCCATTTGAAATCGGATGAAGCCTGCTCCATCACCGCGAAGCCTTGCGCATAGGCGGCGATTTTTCCGGCATAGAGGGCGGCCTCAAGTTGCTTCAAGAAAGCTGCACGAGATTTTGGGGTAATTTTCATACGTGCGATTTTGTAAGCTTTCTCAGCAGCAATGCGATCAAGTTTCATTGAAGACAAAACGCGCGCATCGACAGCGGCCTCGATGGTCGAAGCCGAAACCCCCATGGTTTGCGCTTCAATCACCGCCCATTTCCCCGTGCCCTTTTGCCCAGCGCTATCCAATATCACATCCACAATTGGCTTCTTAGCTTTGGCATCAATCACCGATAAAACTTCTGCAGTGATCTCGATTAGATAAGAATTGAGGCGACCCATATTCCATTTTTTAAACACAGCTGCAATTTCAGCAGCCTTCATGCCAAGGCCATCGCGCATCAGTCCGTAAATTTCAGAGATCATTTGCATGTCGGCATATTCAATGCCGTTGTGAATGGTCTTCACAAAATGGCCTGCACCGTTTTCGCCAAGCCAAGCAGAGCAGGGCTCCTTTTTATGCTTAGCTGCAACTGCATCAAGAATTTTCTCAATGCGTTTATAAGATTCTTGGCTGCCGCCGACCATAATGGCTGGCCCATGGCGGGCACCTTCTTCACCACCTGAAATGCCCATGCCAATGAAGGTCAGGCCTGAATCTTCCAGCTCTTTAAAGCGGCGCATCGTATCGCGGAAATTGGCATTGCCTGAATCGATGATGATGTCGTTCTTCGAAAGCTTGTCGCGCAGCAGCCTGATTTCATTGTCCACCGGGTCACCAGCTTTAATCAAAATAATGATCGGCCGTGGTGGGCGTATGGCGGCTACGAGCGCATCAAGATTATCGCAAGGAATAATATTGGCCGCCAGTTTGCCTGCATTGTTAAAAAACTTATGGGTCACATCGCGGGTGCGGTTATAGACCGCTACTTTAAAGCCCTTTTCGGCAATATTCAAAGCCAGGTTTGAACCCATAACGCCCAGACCGATCATACC
>JAYUOP010000021.1:0-2111 GCA_043760745.1 Hyphomicrobiales bacterium | reverse complement strand
TGCCAAAACCCTTGCCAGCCCGTTGCGCCATCAACCTTCGCAGCGTCTTGCACTTCTTTGGAAATTGCTTGCAAACCAGCCAACAGCAAGATCATCATAAAGGGAATCCACACCCAAGCATCCATCGCGGCAATGGTAATTTTGGCTAACCACGGCGACGTAAACAACGAAGGATTTTCCCAACCAAAATAGCGCAGCATACGGGGCACGGGACCAAAGCGATATTCCATCATCGACTTCCCAATCATCCAGCTGACTGCGACGGGCGAGAGCATGAATGGCAAGAGAAAAGCGACACGGAAAAATTTTCGCCCTTTCACATCTGCGTTCAGCAAGAGTGCCAAACCGAATGCAATTGCATATTGCACCAACACCGATGACACATAGAACACCATGTTAGCGAGAGCGTTCCAGAAATAAGGGTCATTGATGAGCTGATAAAAATTTGTCAGCCCATTGAATTGTCGACCTGTTGCCGACGACAAATTCCAATCGGTGAAGGCGATATAGAGGCCAAAAAAAGTTGGAAAAATCACTAAAGCTAAAGTGAATAAAATTGCCGGCAAAACAAAGAGTGCGCGCCATCCAGCCTCGCCATAGCGCAGGATATTTCCGCCACATAACGCAGCAGCCCAAATTGCGCTCGCAACGAAAACCGGAAACCAAGTTGAAAAACCAAAAGAGGTTGCATCGCCAGCATAAAGTGATTGGATCAAAACCAAAATCGCGAGTGCGGCTGTTGTTCCATAGATTAGCCATGCGCCAAGACTCTGCCGCTGTTCTGAAACAGAAACGGCGACAACGTCTCTGCCGAATGAGGAGTTTGAGGTGGTCATGTTATTGTGAGTTTTACCTTCAATTTAAAATCAAACAACGTCGATGAAGGCCCGATGAAGCACGAGGAAACGTGGTGGTGGATAAATACTTAAGTCCTTATAACTAAAACCCGTCACCCCGGCGAAGGCCGGGGCCCAGCTAAAGCCCAAGAAAAGAAAGCTGGATCCCGGCCTTCGCCGGGATGACGGGGTTAGAGAAGCAAGTTCAGTTAACGTAAATTAAGCTCCAAGCGAAGCCTTATAGAGCTTGATTTGGTTTTCACGGCCCAATTGGTCGGTTAGTTTTTCCCATGCCGCAGCAATAGCGTCCGCGCCAGCTTGCGCTGTTGCTTGGCCTGCATAGATCTTGGCAAGTTCATCTTCTGCTACTGAATAGTATTGGAAGATACCAGGAATGCGCGGTTCAATCGCGGCATTTGGATGGTTGTAGGAATTAGCTTGGCTATTGAGGAAGCTTTCAATGAAGCCTTTTTCGTAGCCGGCGCTAACCCATTCAGCAACATCAAAATGGCTTTGACGATAAGGCTGGAAGCCTGATGGGTATGCTGCCATCCAGAGCGAGATATCCTTGCCGCCCAAGTGAGCGGCCAGTGACCAAGCTGCTTTTTGCTTTACAGGGTCCGCATCAACGCGGGCCATAACATAGATGCCCCAGCCGATATAGGCCATGTTTGGTGCATAGTTTGGACCCGAAGCGAGCTTATCCCATGCGCCAGTTTTAGAATTATAAACATCATCCGAACCCGGCAAGATATCAAAAGCAGTCTTGCCTTGGATAACGGAAGAATCGTTCGTGTTAACGTTCGATCCAATATCACCCCACCAAGAAAGCATTGTGCCTGTACCGGCGAGGAACTGCTGGAAGCCAGTTGTGCCGGGATCAGCATTGAGCTGGTCGGCGGGTTCTGATGGCAATGAGTCCAACACGTCTTGAATAGCGCGAACCCAAGCTGGGTTGTTCACCCGTGGCTTCATCGTGTCAGCGTCAAACAAGAATGCCTTGTCATCAGGATGCTTGGCATAGGCCGTTGCGCGCGAACCTAAGAAGTAAAACGCAAATCCGCCCCAGCCCTTGGTTGGATCCAAATAGCCATAGAGATCTTGACCATCCAGTTTTTTGCCTTTGAGGAACTTGGTTGCGGCATTAACTTGTTGCCACGTTTTTGGCACGCCCCATTCGGTGGTGTTGCCAGCAGCTTTCCATTCCGCAGCAAGGCCAGCGTCGGCAAACACGTCCGAACGATAGTTGAAGTTATGGCAATCGCCATCACAAGA
>JAYUOP010000020.1:0-13442 GCA_043760745.1 Hyphomicrobiales bacterium | reverse complement strand
ACCGCAATATTCAGGGCGATAAGTGCGTGCGGTCCATGGCGCTTGTCAACGGGCTTACAATCGATTTCACTTCAACCGGGCGCTCTGCCTATGACGAGCGCAACGATCTCTTGCCAGCATGGCGCAAGGGCAAGATTGAGCGGAAATATGGCGATGTCTGCGGCAAGACAGCCAAGCATTGGAGGGCGCGGACATGAGCGCCAACACATCATCGGCGGTAATGCAGCAACGTCACGAGGCGCATGATAGCCTGGACGATTTTCCAACCCCGCCATGGGCAACTCGAGCGTTATGTGAAAAGCTTAAAATTGAACACTGGCAATTGCTGTCAGTCAATGAACCTGCTGCAAATCGCGGTCATATGGTTGGGCCTCTTTTAGAGTTCTTCTTTGACGTATATCCAAGTGATATATTTGATTATGGCGCTGGGTTCAAAGTTGAAGATTACCTTTTTGCGCTGCCCAAAAATGTTGATTGGACCATTACAAACCCGCCGTTTCGACTGGCCGAACAATTCATCGTCAAAGCCTTGAATGAGTCTTCGGAAGGCGTAGCAGTCATCGTTCGATCTGCATTCCTTGAAAGTGTTGGGCGCTATAAAAACCTATTTTCGAAGCACCCTCCTTCCCACGTCCTGCAATTCACTGAGCGTGTTGTCATGCATAAAGGCAAGCTTTCCGAAAAAGGAAGTACCGCAACCGCTTATTGCTGGATCGTTTGGCAACAAGGCCAAACAAATACCAAATTTGACTGGATAGCGCCCTGCAGGAAGCGGCTTGAACGGGCGGGAGACTACGCATGAGCGCTGAACTGCACTCTAAAATTGATGCGTTTATCGCTGCTATTGAAAGCGGCCAAAAGCGGGCGGTAATTGCCGAACGCTTCGGAATATCGAATGTTTATGTTTCGGCATTGGCCAGTTTTTGCGGTCTTGATTTCAAAACAAATAAAGGTGTTAGCGCGAAAAATGCAGCGAGAGCGGCAAGCATTCGTCGGGATAGAGCGGCGGGAATGGCGTATAAGGCCATTGCATTCAAGCATGGGGTTTGCATTTCGACCGTCGGCAACATTTTGGTCGGGCGGCATTATCGCGAGGGCTCATCATGAATAGCCTCTTGACGAATTACGTAAATCAGAGCAGTTTCATGGCGGGTATTAGAAACACCTTTATAGCCATGGCGAATTCCACTTTCTCGACGTGTGGAAAAATCGCTTTAGTCCAGGGTCTGCAAGTGAATGTCCAGGGGGAAACCCTAAAGATTTGCAGACCACAACCTTGGCTGTGGGTTTCTAACTCTGGATGCAAAGCGAATTTAGAAACCTCTCTTTGCATTCAAAACATTATGCCAAGGAGACCTATCATGGGCTATTCCCCATCGACGGATCGCGCTGCCGTACTTCATGCGCACCCCATATATTTCATCACATCTGCGCTGCTACTGGCACGGCTTTTAAGCCACCTGTCATTGCGCCCGCATAACACAGGGGCCGCTGTAGACGGCTATTTGCCAGCGTCAATGATAGACGATCTTGCCGCATGGGGTGATGAATTTACCGACCTCGAAGACGGTGGTGACACTGAGGATAACAACGATCAGGAAGGGGTTTGTTTATGAGCGACTTTGATTGGATTATTAGAGAACTGGTCGTGCAACCAGCACGGGCCGTGGCGGTTTATTTCGATGGTTGCGACATCGTTATCCGCCAACAAAAAAAAGGGGACCAAAACGATGACGATATGGTTTTGATTCCTGCAGCATCGATCCCAGACCTAATTAAGGCGCTGCAAACCCTTGCAAAGGAAGGTCCATAATGGCCCGCATTCGCAGTATCCACCCCGGTCTTGCTAGCGATGAGTCCTACATGACAATGAGCATGGCGGCGAAAGCCGCTTGGCCATTGTTGTGGACTGAGTGTGACGACCAAGGCGTGTTTGAGTGGAAGCCTATCGTGCTCAAAGCCCGCATTTTCCCCGCTGACAATGTTGATTTCGCGGCTCTACTGGGTGAGTTAGAGGGGTTGAATTGCATCCAAATGTTTACGGTTGATGGCCGAAACTATGGCGCAATAAGAAATTTCAGGAAGTTTCAGCGGCCAAAAAGTCCAAATAAGCTATTCCCAACGACGCAAGAAGCGGAATTGTACATCGGTAAGACCTATGTTCCGGAGAAAAAAACATCGCGCAACAACTCGTCATCTCCATACTATGACGAATTTAACAGCGATGAACCACTTTCAATTCCGACAAAAGAAGAAGTTACAACACTTGAACTGACTGCATTTCCCCAAAATGGAGAAATAGAGATAGCTAAACTCACTCCAATTCCGACAATTGGGGAAAAGTCTCCGCAGATGGAGGATGGAGGATGGAGGATGGAGGATGGAGGAGATAAAAGAAATAGTATTAAACAATCTTTTCCTAAGCAGACAGTGCCAAATAAGGCTTGCGAGCCAAGTCTCGATCTCGAAAACGCCGTTTTGATTTTCAACGAAATGGCCAAGGCAACAGGTTTACCGATTGTTCAGCGATTAACCGAACCCCGATCAAAACAGCTCAAATCCCGATTAGCCGAATGCGGCGGGTTGGACGGTTGGCAGAATGCAATCGAAAAAGTGCGCGATAGCCCATTTCTGCGAGGGGAAAACAACCAAGGCTGGAAAGCCGATTTCGATTTTGTTTTACAGGCCAAGTCATTCACCAAAATCCTAGAGGGCAGCTATGACAACCGTTCACCAACTCAAAACCAAGACAGCGGACGCAAGGGAAATATCGAACTCGTCTACGAAGCTCTCAGCGGAAGGGATAGCCAAAGCGATCCGGATTTTAGGTGAGGCTAAGCCCATAACCGGGCAATCGCAGCTTCTCGATCCAGACCAAGCCAAGCGCGTTATTGCCGGAATCGAAGCCGATATGACCCTGGCAACACGCGAGGAATTCACATCGGCAACAGCGGAGCTAATCGCCTGTTATCGTGACTTCACTGGCAAGAGATCGGAAAGCGAGGCCTCAGATTTCAAGGCTTACACGATCAAAATTGCGGAAGCTTTCTCGATTTATCCAGCGTCCGTTTGCAAGGCGGCAGTCCACGCCGCAACTGGCATTCCAAGTCAGTGCAAGTATTGGCCAAAGCCTGCCGATGTTGTTTCATTTTGCGAGGCCATCATGGAAAAACGGCGCGTTGCAATCGCCATGGCGCAACGGCATTTGGACGAAGCAAGGCGGCGTTGGAAGGAAACCAAGGTTGATGAATTTGAAGGTCCAATCGATTATGCGGCCCGAAAGGCCTTTGTCGAACGCGAAATGGCTAAAGTTAAACTCAAATCCATGGCCTACGCCTCATGATGAATTTTGACAGCCTCGCTAAGCAAGGATCTATGCAAAAGCACCATGCGGCGGCTGCAAAATGGTTTGTGGAATTGCCACACGACGCACCCGAACGCTGCACCATCGCCATGCTTTGCGGGGCCGCCATGCCGCCACCATCACGGCGCAATATCAAACATTTCGACATGCTTAAGCTGGCATGCACAGGCGAGGCGCAATGCTTCCACGACCCGCAAAGCATGCAAGCTGGTGTGTTACGAGAGGCGCTCAACATCGTGGCGCGGGTTATGGAAAGGGCGGGAAATTGAGCGACGATAACAAACCAACGAAAGAACGCATGCGGCTTGCTGGTGACGATGTTCAAGAGTTCGTAACCGATACTGGCAAGCGATCCGTGCGCATGATGGATAGCCCGCTTGATCGATTGGCCTATTGCAAGAACCCAAAAATCACCACGGCGCAATACTCTGCCGGTTCGCGGTTTTATGCCGATGCTTATGGCGCTGGCCTCATGCCGGGCGGCGCTATGGACACAGCAAAAGAACGGGTTGACGGTGGTGGCTTTGAGAGCCATTCCGATTTCAAGATTGCCGCACAAACCCGGTTTAACCATGCGTTGCGAATACTCCACAAAGAGGACCTACATATCTTGCAAGAGGTGGTTTTAGAGGAGGTTCCATTAGTCGGATATGCGGACCGCTTGCGGCAATACCGGGAGCATCGGGTTCGTATGGTGGTGGCACTTGACAGATTGTGCCGTGCACTTAATGCTCTCGACCAGCATTACTGCCCGCCCGCACGTGGCCAAAGTACCAGCCAAAGGGCCGCAATGGCAGATGGATATAGGCCGGGGATTAGGCCACGCGACACCCACTCTTGACATTTGTACAAATCACTCATACCAATGTCATCCAATCCAGCACCACGCCTCGCCACAAAGCGGGGCGTTTTGCATTTGAGGCTGTGGAATGGGTAGGTTAACCACAGTCAGTCACACATTGGCCATTACATCCAATGGCAAGCTATCCACTCAACCTGAGCAAGGTCAAAGCAGAGAAGCCTATCGCGATAACGCCGAACCTTGGCGCAAGTGGTACAAGCTCAAACGCTGGTATACCCTGCGATGGGCAGTGTTAACGCGTGATCTGTTCACCTGCCAATGGCAAGGCTGTGGTCAATGCCATGGCAACACAGCTAACCTCGTTGCACATCACAAGATACGCCATCGCGGTCAACCAGAGTTGTTCTGGGATGATAAAAACATCATGACAGTGTGCAAACAATGCCACGACGGACCAATTAAAAAGCTCGAACGCAATCAATTTTAGGGAGGGGGGGCATCAAAAGCTTGCCACTCTGCCGCCTTCCGTACCCACGTGCCTAAAACGCGGAGATTTTTTCTCTTTGGGTGTGAATTTAATAATCAAAAGGGAATACATGCCTAGAGGTGGGATACGCGCAGGTGCTGGTCGCAAAAGAAGCGATAAAAAACCGAACAAAGCGCAGTTGCCGGGTGACTGGAAACTTAAGGTAGATTTGGCCGCCGATAAGGCCGGATTAACCCCATTAGGCTTTATGCTTTGCATCGTTCGCGACGAAGAGCTGCCGACGAATGTTAGGGCTGCAATGGCTGTTGCCGCTGCACCTTATTGCCACGCTAAGCTTTCTCAGGCTGCGCCAAGTAAAAAAGAAGATCGAAAACTTGCTGCAGAAAATGGCCATGAGGGGACCGAATGGGAGGATTTGGTTCACTGACAAACTGGAATTTTTCCTGCGCTGATTGGGCGGAGAGGCTTGCAAGTGGCAAAAGCTTGCTTCCAGATATTCCCCTCGATCACGTTAAGGCTGATCGTGCCGTCAAGATTTTCAACAAGCTGCGCTTGCCCGATGTGGTTGGCTGGCCAACCTTAGAAGTTGCTGCTGGCGAATGGCTTAGAGACATTGTTCGCGCCTTGTTTGGATCACTTGATCCGGCTTCCGGATCACGTCGCGTTCAAGAAATCTTTGCGATGGTGCCGAAGAAAAACGCAAAAACCACGGGCGGTGCAGCGATCATGTTGGTCGCGCTTTTGATGAATGAACGCCCGCGCGCTGAATTTGTGCTTGTAGGACCAACGCAAGAAGTGGCCGACCTTGCCTTTCAGCAAGCGGTAGGCATGATCGACTTAGACGATTTTTTAAAGACACGGTTTCAAGTGCAAGAACATTTGAAGACGATCAATGATCTAAAGAACAAGGCCCGCTTAAAGATCAAGACCTTTGATTTGAAGGTTGCCACAGGCTCAAAGCCCGCTGGAATACTTCTCGATGAACTCCACTTGATGTCGCAAATGAGCTTCGCGACGCGCGTTGTTGGGCAGTTGCGCGGCGGCATGATCGCAAACCCTGAAGCATTCCTTTGCATGATCACGACGCAAAGTGATGATGTGCCAGCCGGGGTGTTCAAGCAGGAACTTGATTACGCGCGCGGCGTTCGTGATGGCAGGATCAAAGACGGCAACTTGCTGCCAATGATTTTCGAGTTTCCGGAAAAAATGCAAGTTGATCCTAATCGACCATGGGAAGCGCCGGAAAATTGGCCAATGGTTTTGCCAAGCCTTGGCAAGTCAATAAAACTTGAAAGATTGATTTCAGACTACAAGCAAGCTTGCGAAAAAGGTGAAGAAGAAAAACGGCGCTGGGCTTCACAACATTTAAACGTGCAGATCGGCTTAGCGCTTCATGATGGCAGATGGCGCGGTGCGGATTATTGGTTGAATTCAAAAGACCCAGAGCAGATCACACTTGAAAGCTTGATTAAGCGCAGTGAGGTGATCGTTGCCGGTGGCGATGGCGGCGGCCTTGATGATCTCTTGGCGCTGGCGTTTATTGGTCGCGATAAGATCACAAAGGATTGGCTTTTGTGGTCCCATGCGTGGGCTCACTCTGACGTTATGGACAAGCGCAAAGATATTGCGGAACGGCTTCGCGATTTTGAACGCGATGGAAATTTAACGATTTGTGAAAAGCCATCTGAAGCAACAAAGCAATTTGCTGCAATGGTTAAGCAGGTCAATGACAGTGGGTTAATCCCTGAAAAAAACGGCATAGGCTTGGATCCATTTATGATCGGTCCAATCGTTGATGAATTGGCATCTCACGAAATCCAGGTCGACGCAAACGGCGGTCCAATCGTTGGAGTTAGACAGGGTGCATCGTTGTCGCCAGCGTCGTGGACGATGGAAATAAAATTGAAAGATGGCACACTTTGGCACGATGGCAGCGCGATGCTGGCGTGGTGTGTGAGTAACGCCAAAACCGAGCAAAGAGGAAATGCAGTTTTGATTACGAAGCAAACGGCGGGAAAGGCAAAAATTGACCCGCTCGTTGCGGCGTTCAATGCGGCAATTCTCATGAGTAAAAATCCGGTTGCGCCGATTGACAGTGCATCGCCATGGGATGATCCGAGTTATAAAATGGAATCTGTGCAATGAATTTTTTTGATCGACTTTTGGGGAAATCAGAAAGTCGTTCGTTAGAAGACCCGGCGGTATCGATTTCATCATCGGAAGTTTTGAAATATTTTGGAATGTCAAATTCCATAACGGTTCCTAGCGTTACAATTGACCGTGCGCTGGGAATTCCTGCTTATTGGTGTGGCGTCAATTTTCTTTCATCGACAGTTGCAACCCTTCCTCTCCAAGTTTTTGAAAAAACATCCAAAGGCAGGCGGCAGGTTGACGGACCGGCGCAAGCTGTTTTGCATGATGCTGCAAATGATGACCTTACGTCCTATGCTTGGCGCAAATATTGTTATGAGCAATATTTCACAGGCGGCAGAGCATTCACATGGGTTGAAAAAGACGTAAGCGGAAAGCTTGTCAATCTGTGGCCCCTTGAACCGTCAAGGGTTACCGTTCGTCGCGTTGATGGCGTAAAAACTTACAAATATAGATCGGGTAATAAAACCATAATTTACCAATCAAGCGAGATTATTGACCTCGCTATGATGATGAAAGAGGATCAACTCTCCCACTATTCGCCAATCCTTCAATGCGCCCAATCGTTAGGGCTTATGGTGGCTGCGACAGAATATGGGTTGAAGTTTTTTTCCGGTGGTGGGGTTCCGCCTTTTGTTATTCAGGGCAACTTTACAACGCCCGGCGCTGTTAAAAGGGCCTCCGATGATCTTATGGAGGCGGTTCAAAGGGCCGCTAAAGAACAGCGGATTGCAGTTGCCATCCCAACGGGACATGAAATAAAACCAATCGGGATTGATCCTGAAAAATCACAATTAGAAGAAACGCAAAGATTTGGTATTGAACAAGTCGCTCGTATTTTGGGCGTTCCACCTGTTTTTTTGCAAGACCTTACCCATGGTTCTTTTGCCAATACAGAGCAACAAGATTTGTTTCTCGTGAAACACCGAATTGGGCAACTCTGTGAACAGTTTGAGCAGGAAATCAATTTAAAGATTTTTGGTCGTGGCGCCAAAGTATATGCTGAAATGAATTTGGATGGTCTCTTGCGTGGTGATTACAAAAGCCGAATGGAAGGTTACTCCATCGGTATTCAGCACGGTATTTACACGCCTGATGAAGTTCATGGGTTTGAAAATCTTCCCAAAAAAGAAGGAAGCGACAAGCTATTCATGCAAGGCGCAATGATGCCAATTGACCGATTGGGGATGGCCATTATGCCAAAAGCTGCGCGGAAAAAAGAGAGCTAAACATGGAAAAAGAAAAACGGGTTAAGGGTAGCTTGGATGTTGATCAAACCGCAAGCCAAACTCCGCGCCTCGTTGGATATGCAGCTCTTTTCAATGTCGAAACAGATATTGGGGAATTTAGAGAGCTAATTTTGCCGGGTGCTTTTTCTGAAGCCATTTCTCGCTCTGATATCCATGCTCTTCAAGAGCATGATAGCAGGTTAGTTCTAGGGCGTGCCCGTTCTGGTACTCTTGTACTAACCGAGGATGAACGCGGTTTAAAGGTTGATATTTCACCGCCCGATACACAATACGCAAGGGATTTATTGACGCTCATCGCGCGTGGCGATGTAGACCAAATGAGTTTTTCGTTTTCGATGCGCGGCGGCAATGATGAATGGAATGATGCAGGCGCAAAACCATTGCGCACCATCAAGAAATTTGGTGAAATTTTTGATGTTGCCGTTGTAGCGCGCGGTGCTTATCCCGATACAGCCGTCGCGTTGCGATACCTCGCGGCTTATCGCGCACAAAGAAATTATTCAGCAGCGGCCCACCGCGTGAAAATGAAAGTCACCCTTGATTTAAAAATTAAGGAGAACGGCTAATTTTAAAGATTAGCCTATCAATTGCAGTTTAATCGCCATTCCCCTTCGTGATGAAGGTATGGCCCATGAGAAGGAATAAAAACGATGACACTTATCGAACTCCGAAATAAACAAAAAAACATCCTTACGCTTGCGCGCCAAAAAATGGATGAAATTACAGCCGAAACAACTGAAGCCCGCGCCAAGGAAATTGAAACAGAACATGACGCTGCTATGGTTGATTACGATGTGATTGGCGAAAAAGTGAAACGTGCGGAGCGTCTTGCAGAAGCTGAGGCGCGGTCAACTGAAGAATTGCGTTCTCGTCGCCCCCTGGGGGAAAACTCTGAAGCTCGCGGCGTTAGTGATGGCGCTGAAAAACTGGATGAAAAGCAAGTTTTCCGTAAATTGTTGCGTGTAGGTGTTGCAGGTTTAACTCCTGAAGAGCGCTCTTTCTCAGATCAATTGACGGCAAATCTAGCACCAGAACAGCGCGCACTTGCAGTCGGCACTGGCGCAGCTGGTGGTTTTACCGTTCCACAAGAATTTAGCGGTGAAATTGAAAAAAGCTTATTGGCATGGGGTCCAATGCTTGATCCAGCAGTAACACGCGTTATCACGACAGATTCGGGCAATCTTATTCCATGGCCAACGATGAACGACACTGCGAACGTGGGTCGTCTTATCACAGAAAACTCAGCGGCAGCCGATCTCGACGTCTCTTTTGGAAACATTAACCTTTCGTCGTTCATGTACACATCTGACATGGTGAAAGTTCCATATCAACTCTTGATGGATTCCGGGTTTAATATTGACACAGAAGTGATTGAGCCAGCTTTTGGCGAACGCATCGGACGTAAAACGAATGAACACCTGACTGTTGGCACTGGTGTTGCCCAACCTACCGGAATTGTTACAGGTTCCGGTCTCGGTAAAACAACCGCAGCAGTTGCCGCGGTGACCGCAGATGAAATTTTGGATTTCTATCACTCAATTGACCCTGCATATCGCGCTTCTCCAAAGTTCAAAATGATGTTCAATGACTCTACCTTGCTTGCTGTTCGCAAGCTCAAAGACACTCAACAGCGTTATTTAATTGACGGATTGAAAGACGGTGGTTCAACCTTGAATTTGGCTGGCGTTTCCGTGCCATATGTCATCAATCAGGCGGTTGCTTCTATGGCAACTGGCGCTCGCTTCATGGTTGCTGGTGATTTCAGCAAGTATGTTGTTCGTAAGGTGCGTGATTTCCAAATGATGACATTGCGCGAACGGTTTGCCGAAAACTTCCAAGTTGCTTACCTTGGTTTTGCTCGCATTGATGGTGCGTTGCTTAATAGCAGCGCCATTAAGCATATGAAGAACGCATAATCCAAAAGCCACGCCCCGGCGCAAATGTCGGGGCGTAACAGGATCAATCAACATGAAAATAAAGTTGACAGTCTCACTCGCGGGGCCTCACCAAAGCTATTCGGCGGGTGATGTCGCTGAGTTTGAGAATGCTGAAGCAATTCGCCTAATTGAGGGTGGGTTTGCGACTGCAGTTCGCTCTGAAGTAACAGAAAACGCAGCTCTTAAGGCTGGTGAAAAAGCTATTAGGCGGCAATGATCACCAACTTAAAGAGAATATCTACACCGGCCCCATGTATTTCCTTGGCACTTGCCAAATCTCACTGTCGGGTTGATCACACAGATGATGACGTGTTGATCACAGGATTAGTAGAGGCGGCAACAAGCTTCATTGAGGGCTACGACAACGGCTTTGGTGTTTACATTCGCCCTCAGACTTGGCGAATGACGCTTGATAAATTTGAACCTGAAATCAAAGTAAAGCTTTGGCCAGCTCAAAGTATTGTTTCAATCAATTATTTTGATCAACAAGGGGTTTTAACAACTGTTCCGGCGCTGGATTACATTGCTGATTTAGGCGGCGATCAACAGAGAGTGACCCCTGCATTTGGGAAAAGCTGGCCAAGTGCGCGGCAAATAATCGGGGCGGTTTATTTGGACATAATCGTTGGTCCGAATACCCCGCCGCCTGATTTGCAGACGGCTGTACTGCTTATAATCGGTCATTGGTATGAAACCCGCGAAACCGTAAACATAGGCAACATTACAAGTGAGCTTCCATTTGCAGCAACCTGTATTATTGATAAATACAAACGAGGGAGCGTTTACTGATGCGCGCGGGTTTGCTTCGTGAGCGCGTAACTTTTCAAACGTTCACTAAGGTTATCAATCCAGCTGGCATTGTATCCCAAACATGGGCTGATAGCTTTACAGTTTGGGGCAGGATTAAGCAGGAAGATGCAAGGTCCGACGAAGCGATGTCTGGCGATAAGCCAACACCCCGCGTTCGTGTTACTTTGATCATTCGCTATGATGCACGGGTTGTTTCTGGATTGCGGGTCAAATGGGGTTCGCGACTATTTGAGATTGAAGGCTCTCCTTTGAATAAAGATGAGCGTCGGCGCGGTATGGACCTCATGCTAGTGGAAAGAAAATCGTCATGAAAGCCATTGGCTCAGATGCAATGTTCAGGGATATTGAACTGCGGCAAAACGCGATTATTGATCGTGCGGATAATTTTGTTCGGGACGCTTCGTTAGACGGGATGCACCGCATGATTGGTGCTATGAATGCAGCCCCGTCACCATCATCTCCGGGATCCGCACCTGGTGTTCGGACTGGCAATTTGATAAAATCAACCCGGTCGATCCATGAGAAGGGCAGCCTGATGTCAACAACCGCATTTGGATCAAATGGACGGCGCGGCAAAGCTCCGCATTGGCATTTTGCCGAATTTGGAACATCGAACCAAGCCGCCCGGCCTGTTATGCGGCCTGAATGCGAAGCCGCTGCAAAAGAAGCGCTTGTTCACGTGTCATCTTATTTTAAGGGCGTTTGATGCCAGCGATTGATCGCACATTGCAGGTGATGACAGCCGTAAGGGCGGCGCTCATGGCTGATGCTGCTATGGCCTTGTTGGTTGGCGTTCGCGTTTACGATATTGCACCTGAGGGGACGGTTTCTCCATATATTACAATTGGCCACACTAACTATTCTGACAGCTCGACAAGTTCAAGTGAAGCGCAAGATTTCTCAATTGACATTCATTGCTTTGATATTCCGGCAGATGTTTCAAACGCTCCTGACACGTCAAGAGTGCGGGCCGCAATGGCGCATATCAGGCGCGTATTGCATGATGCTGAATTATCAGTTCCCGGTTTAAATTTGATTGTTTGCCGCGTTATCCGCGCAATATCTCCGCTTCCCACGCAAGATGAAATTCACGGCGTGACAACCCTTCGCGTCCTGATTGGCCACGAATAAAACTTAATCACTTCAATTTGAAAGGAATACCATCATGGCAGCACAAGCTGGCAAAGACGTGCTTATTGAAATCAACACAACTGGCGTCATCTATGTTCCATTAGGCGGCCTCCAAAGCCGTTCTATTTCCCTCAACACTGAAACCATCGATATTACGAACTCTGATTCCGTTGGTTTGTGGCGCGAGTTGCTTGGTACAGCCGGCGTTCGTAGCCTTGATGTTTCGGGAGCGGGCGTTTTCCTTGACGATGCCGCAATGGGCAAAGTTGTTAACAACATGCTTGGCACGGTCGCCACACATTTACTCAAAGTCACAATTGCAGGTTTGGGCACTTTTTCAGGGAATTTTGCCTTCGAAAGTCTCACATTTTCGGGTCAGCACAACAGCGAAGTTAAGTTCGACGTTACCATCAAATCAGGCGGCGCACTCGCGTTTGCCGCATTGTAAGGAAAAACTGAAATGGCTTTACTCAATCCAACGATTGTTGGCGCATCTGCCAACCCTGTTCTTGCTGTTTTTGCGGCGGCTGCTGGCGGTGACACGGTGGCGCATGACCCAACAAAAAAACAAGTTTTGGTGGTTATCAATGCAAGCGCTGCAGCCACCAACGTGACGATGACGGTGCAAAAACCGTCAATCAAAGTTGGGGATCAGACATTTACGAGGGCCAATATAGTCCAATCTGTAGCGGCGGCAACGACGCGCTATTTCCCGCTCACGAGTGAATTTGTAGATGCTCTAGGTTTATTTAACATTACATGTTCTGCCCTCGCTACTGTTAGCGTTGGTGTTCTGGAACTTGATTATTGATGGCGTGGAAACATGGTGAAATCTTTGTGGATGGCCAATCAGTTATGACAAGTTGGCGGCATAACCCGGCTGGCGTAGTGACGGCGGTTGACCTTCCAAAGAGCACTAAAAATGACACCAAAGTTGTGGTTGCCGGCACTGAATATGCTGTCGACCGCGTGGTTGAAAGTCACGTTGGTCGCAACACGTTCGCTCTCATCTCGCAAGCTGATCACTCCACGCTCATTGAAGAAGCACTTGCTTTGGAAAAAAACGCTAAGGCAGATTACGAAGGAATTGCTGAGGTAAAAATTGATAAACCGCGCAAGGGGTGAGGTTCGCGTTGAAATCAATGGCAAGCCGATTTCTATTGTTCTTAATCTTAACGCCTTATCCTCAATTGAAGTTGCTTTTTCAAAGGAAGATGGAAATGGTGATTTGTTCTTCCCTTCTTTTGAAGATGTTTTTGCGGATGTTTTGAATGCCGAAACAACCTCGGCTACAAAATTCAAAAAAATGCTAGAGGCGGTTTTCAGTAGCAATGGGCATGATAGTAAAATTGTTGGGGATTTAATACCTTACGAAATTTCAGGCCTTGCTTTGCAATTGATATCTGCTGCTTTTCCCGACCCTGACGGCAAAGGGCAGACTGGAAACCCCTAAAAGGCCAAGCCCGCTGGAATGACTGGATGGCATTGGGGCTTGGCCACTTACAAATAC
>JAYUOP010000019.1:0-13451 GCA_043760745.1 Hyphomicrobiales bacterium | reverse complement strand
GCATTCTTAATCTCTGTTCAAGTTTTTGCAGCGCCGCTTTCCATATACCTGTAATGTCTTCAATCGCATGAGGTACCATTGAGCCGACCGTGCTGGCTTTGGACTGGCTAATGTAGATATATCCAGAGGAATCTTTGTCAGCTATCGCCGTTGCAATTTCAGAATCTTTTACGACGTGATCTACGATTTCGATTATTGAATTGTATGTTGACTTTTGTTCGGCACCATTTTTTGCACTCAAAAAAGATTTCCGCAGTCGTAACAAGGATTCCGACCACCGTCCTGCCGCCAATAACATACTAACGGTCAAATCTTGTTTTTTGCCAAATGTTGCAGAAGAGTGCATGGCTTTGATTTGAACTAACTTCGCATAGGTAATTGAGTCAGGAACAATGGATGAAATTGCAATCGCCAAATTGTAAGATTCAAGCTCAGAGTCTAAAACTAATCCAGATGCCTCAGAAGAAGTGGTAATAAGCGCAACTGCATTTTTCGCGATAACGTCATAGTCAGGACGCTTAGCATTCAAACTCTCAATCAGCTTTTGGTAATTTTCATCTACGCCCAAAATTACAGCTGCAGAATGCCCGTTCAATTTTAATTTGGCCATTTCTTGCGGATTTAATTGCGCGCGTGATGCGCTGAACAATATCGGCATAACAACTTTGTTAATCGCAACACCTTCCAACTCAGACTGCAAAACGCTGCGTTCGCCTTGGGTTTCTTGCAGCATAAAGACATAGAGCACTGCAATCGGTAACAATAGCACCGCAACTATGAGGAACAAGCGCATACCCGCTGCCCGTGATGCTATTTGTTTCACCATGCGTTCGTCCTCAACACCAATAAATAAGGCGCTATCCTTGAAGGATGTATGGTAAATATGGTGTTAATTTATTGAAGTGTGTAAATATCAAAAATGAAAAATAACGGAAACAATTCAGGCGGTTGCCAATGCGGCGCAGTCCGCTACACAATCAAAGGTAGTTTTGTAAAGGCAGGCATTTGTCATTGCCGAATGTGCCAAAAGGCTTTTGGGTCATGGGGTGCTGCCCTTGTTTCAATTGATTTCAAGAATTTTCAATGGACCAGGGGAAATCCCGGAACATTCCGATCGTCGCCAATTGTAGAGCGCGGTTTTTGTGCAGATTGTGGAACGCCGCTTTACATGCGCGAAGATGGCGATGAAAACATCGAATTGGCTGTGGGCTCCCTCGATAATCCAGCAGCCGTCACAAATTTTACCGAACAAGTAGGCGTTGAAAGCATGTTGCCATGGTTTGCGGAACTGGCAAACTTACCTTCTCAAGAAACAGCCGATTATCGGAGCACTGCCGAATTAAAACTGCTTAATTCCTTGCAACATCCAGACTTCGATACAGAGTTATGGCCAATTAAGCCAATGCCGCCCGAATAAAAGCGAGCGCCTCTTCGGCTTTCGCGCCATCTGGACCGCCAGCCTGCGCCATATCGGGTCGCCCGCCGCCGCCTTTGCCGCCTAGTATTGCTGATCCACCACGAACCAAATCGACTGCGCTGAACCGCGATGTCAAATCAGCTGTAACGCCAACAACTAATGCGGCTTTGCTATCTTCAGCAAGACCAATGAGGCCAACTACGCCAGAGCCAAGCTTGGTTTTGGCTTCATCTACTAAACCTTTGAGATCTTTGACATCGATGCCATTTAAGATGCGCAACACCACGGCGGTGCCATTTATGACTTCACCTGCGTCTTCATTTTTCGAGCCGCCACCCATAGCTAACGCTTTCTTGGCTTCTGATAACTCGCGCTCCAAGCGCTTCTTATCATCAAGCAAACTTTCAACACGATTGACTAATTCAGCGGGTGCTACCTTAAGCGCCGCTGCCGCCTGAGATACCCGTCGATCTTGCGCTTCAAAATAAGCGCGTGCAGCATTGCCGACCAATGCTTCCATCCGCCTGACACCGGCCGATGAACCACTATCCGATAACACTTTGATCAACGAGATATCGCCCGTCCGCGCCACGTGTGTGCCACCACAAAGCTCCAGCGAATAAATACCGCGCGTTTCACCATCAAGGTTTTTACCCATGGAAACCACACGCACTTCATCGCCATATTTTTCACCAAATAGCGCCATCGCACCTTCCGCAATCGCAGCATCAACAGTCATCAATCGCGTGGTGACAGGATCATTCTGCTGCACAATTTTATTGGCAATTGTTTCAACGGCGCTGAGTTCGGCAGCGGTCATCGGTTTGGTGTGTGAGAAATCAAAGCGCAAACGATTGGGCTCAACCAGCGAACCTTTTTGAGCAACATGGGGTCCGAGGGTTTTGCGCAAAGCTTCATGCAAGAGATGGGTTGCCGAGTGATGCTGGCGGTTGCCACTGCGCCGCTCATGATCAACAATCAATTCCACAGCATCTTCAACTTTGAATGTGCCTGATTTTACGACACCTTGATGAACGAATAAATCGCCCATCCGTTTCATGGTCTCAGTCACTTCAAAAACAGCACCATTGCTGCCACGAATAATGCCATGATCACCAGACTGGCCACCGGACTCGCCATAAAACGGCGTTTGATTGACGACGATAGAGATTTCATCGCCAGATTTTGATTCTGTAATGGATTTCCCATCCCGCACCATAGCTGTTACCACGGCCTCGGCTGTTTCGGTGTCGTAACCTAAAAACTCGGTTGCACCTAGAGCCTCGCGCAATTCAAACCAAATGGCATCAGTTCTAGCGTCGCCTGAGCCCTTCCAAGCTTTGCGCGCTTCCGACTTTTGAATGGCCATTGCGGCGGCAAATTTCTCCGTATCAACCTTAATCCCGCGCGAACGCAAAGCATCCTGCGTGAGGTCGAGAGGGAAACCAAATGTGTCGTAAAGCTTAAAAGCAGTATCCCCGGAGAATACATCACCCTCATTTAACGAACCCGATTCGTCGTCGAGGATGCGTAATCCACGTTCCAGTGTTTTGCGGAATCTGGTTTCTTCCAGTTGTAAAGTTTCGGAAATCAAATCCTGCGCGCGGACCAATTCAGGATATGCCGCACCCATTTCTTTGACCAAGTTGGGCACCAACTTAAACATCAAAGGATCGCGCACGCCCAGCAATTCACCATGGCGCATGGCCCGACGCATAATACGGCGTAAGACATAGCCGCGACCCTCATTAGACGGCAACACACCATCTGAAATCAAAAATGCGGACGCTCGCAAATGGTCGGCAATTACCCGGTTGGAGGCCTTGTTTTTACCCGTTGCTTCAACGCCCGTATTCTCAACGATGTTGTTAATCAGTGAACGGAATAAATCGGTTTGATAATTATCATGCGTTCCCTGCAGAACTGCGGCAATCCGCTCCAATCCCATGCCAGTGTCAATCGATGGCCGCGGCAAGGCCACGCGTTCATCTTTTGAAATCTGCTCATATTGCATGAAAACAAGGTTCCAAATTTCAATGAACCGGTCGCCATCTTGATCAGCACTGCCGGGAGGACCTCCCGGAATTTTATCACCATGATCAAAGAAAATTTCAGAGCATGGGCCGCATGGGCCGGTATCACCCATCGACCAGAAGTTGTCAGAAGTAGGAATGCGAATAATCCGGCTATCCGGCAATCCAGCAATTTTTTTCCACAGCTGGAACGCTTCATCATCGTCAGCGTAAACGGTCGTGGTTAAGCGGTCGGCCGGTAAACCAAACTCTTTGGTAACCAGCGTCCAAGCCCATTCGATGGCATCAGGTTTGAAATAATCGCCAAAGGAAAAATTCCCCAACATTTCGAAGAAAGTGTGATGACGCGCTGTGTAGCCAACATTATCCAAATCATTATGCTTGCCACCAGCCCGCACGCATTTTTGCGACGAGGTTGCACGCGAATAAGAGCGCTTTTCATTGCCTGTGAATACGTTTTTGAACTGCACCATACCCGAATTGGCAAACATCAGGGTTGGGTCATTGCGCGGAACCAACGGCGAAGAGGCGACGACCTCATGACCTTTGCCTTTGTAGAAATCCAAAAACGTTGAGCGAATTTGCGCCAAGCCAGTCATTATGCATCCATTTCAAAGGGCCAAAACTGGCCAAACCATTTGAACGGTGTTTAGGACCCCATGCGCTGTTCTGTCTAGGGTTTCATGGTGAGAAAATGCCACTCCCATGATAAAAAAGGCGCTCTCCAGTTTTATGAAGAGCGCCTGCCTGCAGGATTGTGTGGGGCAGACCTGCAATGACCAGCAACAGGCCGATCAAGTTCTAGGCCGTAATCAGCTTAATCTTCAGCGTCATCCGTATCAGCTTCCGGTTTTCCGGTAATTTTGGCCGCAATCAAGCCAGCATTAGCGCGAACCGCCGCCTCAATAGAATTTGCCATATCAGGATGGTTGCGGAGGAAAGTTTTAGCATTCTCACGCCCCTGCCCGATCCGCTCCCCATTATAAGAGAACCACGACCCCGATTTTTCAACCACGCCAGCCGACACACCAAGGTCAACCAATTCGCCAACTTTGGAAATGCCTTCACCATACATAATATCAAATTCAACCACCTTGAACGGCGGAGCAACCTTGTTTTTCACCACTTTAACGCGGGTCTGATTGCCAACCACTTCTTCGCGGTCCTTGATGGCGCCAATCCGGCGAATATCCAGACGAACCGAAGCATAAAACTTCAAAGCATTGCCACCCGTTGTGGTTTCCGGGCTACCAAACATCACACCAATCTTCATGCGGATTTGGTTGATAAAGATCACCATGCAATTCGATTTTGAAATTGAAGCGGTCAATTTCCGCAACGCTTGGCTCATCAGGCGCGCCTGCAAACCGGGCAGACTATCGCCCATTTCGCCTTCTAATTCAGCCTTTGGTGTTAAGGCCGCAACCGAATCCACCACAACAATTTCAACCGCACCAGAGCGCACAAGCGTATCGCAAATTTCCAGCGCTTGTTCACCAGTATCCGGCTGCGAAACTAAGAGATCATCGATATTCACGCCAAGTTTACGGGCATATCCCGGGTCCATTGCATGTTCCGCATCGATAAAGGCGCAAATACCACCTTTTTTCTGCGCTTCGGCAATAGTTTGCAAAGCCAGCGTGGTTTTACCAGACGATTCTGGACCATAAATCTCAATAACCCGGCCGCGTGGCAAGCCGCCAATGCCCAAGGCAATATCAAGTCCAAGAGATCCCGTTGAAACAGACTCAATGCTCAATGCAGTGCTGGCACCAAGCTTCATAATTGAGCCTTTGCCAAATGCCCGCTCAATTTGGCTCAAAGCCGCATCTAATGCTTTATTCTTATCCATTGAAGTATTCTCAATCACCCGAAGGTTTGTCTGCCCCGTAGCCATAATCTTCAACTCCCAATTCCACTGTTTCACTGCGACGAATCCGATGTTCGTTCCGTCGATGTTTCAGTTATGTTCTAAATTTGTTCTATTTGCAAGAGGCGTCTTACAAGTTTTTAAACTCAGCAGAATCGAAGTCGAAACAACTATGGCGCGGCGCGGACCTAAAAGCCACTCTCGCGCAAAAAAATTGCAGCCGCTCGCCGCAAAGTCAAGCCTGCTAGGCTTACAGGTCTGGCGGAAACCGTTGCCACGCCGCGCACAGCAAGTGTTGGCGCTGCAACCAGTTCCGTCGAAAAATGTACCGGCAAAACCCCATGGATCGGTTTAGGTTCTCCGGTTTTAGCGTCGCGCTCCATAGCAACCTCGCCACCGTTCAGCGAAGAAAGATAGGTAAACTCAGCACCTGAAGTGACCGGATTGCCAATCGCCAGCAGTTTAGCAACCACCAATTCTTGCAAACCATCTTCGCTGACAAATCGGGCTTCGGCCCCGTTTTCTAAACGTCCGGTATCAGATACACTCGCCAAGCCGGAAAGAATTGCCCCCTCTTTACCCGCCACGTGCATCAGTTCCATATCGGCACCAACCCAAATTCCCGGCACCAACCCGTCCAAAACATGGGTTACAACACCAGCCCCCGTAGCCCTTATTATGAGCAACTTTTGCCGCGCCAAAATTCCCGACCTCTCATCATTCAATTGGACAAGTTCTTGTTTTAATATCGTCGACAGCGCGAGGTCCCGCGCATCAGCAGAAATCCGATTAAGTCTGCTGGTCAAAATCTCGTTGCGTAATGCATTTGCTTGCAACTGATGTGTAAGGTTTGGCGATGTCAAAGCAACCAACTTATCGCCAGTGGAAACGCTTTGACCAACCCGCACAAACGCTTCTGCCACCTGCCCTACTTCAGGAGAAAATACAGCAGCTTCGTAACGCGGCAACAAAACCGCAGGCACACTGATATTGCGATCCAGCGGTAAGAAACACAGCACAATCAAACTGCCAAAAATGATTCCAGAACGCCAAAATGTTTTCGAATTTACAACTGCTTTACGATCCATTTTCAAACAGTCCTTTATTTCTCGATAAATCGGCAAAGCAATAAAATAGATAATTTCAATCGCGAAAAGTGGAACGCCAATCACCTTCGGAAAGAGACAATAGACGAGCAACGCAATGCCAAGAAACAAGCTCAAGCGATAGACCCAAGTTGCCCAAGCAAATACGATCAGCGATCCCGCCAAGCGGCGCGAAAAAATTTCCGGCGGCGCGTGTTTTAGTCCAAATATCCACTCGCGCATTTTCCAGCGGCCAAGTGCAAATGAGCGTGGCCCCAAATTGTAAGCTCCAATAGCATCCGCCAAAATATGGTAGCCATCAAAGCGCATGAAGGGTGAAAGATTAACCAGCAAGCTCATGATAATTGCCGTAGTGCAGACAAAAAATGCCGCCGCTCTAAGCGACCCATCCGGCAAAAACGACCATAGAAAAAGTGCTGCCCCTGCCAACATAAATTCAACGAACAATCCTGCCGCATCAATTGAAACCCGGGCTTTGCGTGATGGTAACCGCCACGCGTCAGACGTCTCCGTGTAAAGCATTGGTGCCAGCATCATGAAGGCAACACCCATCACAGGAACTTCCGCACCGTAAGCCCTTGCCACAAAAGCATGACCCAGTTCATGGGCAATTTTCAGGAAAACCAACGTAATGCCGTAAAGCAGAAAGCCTTCTGGTGTCAAAAAATCCATGAAAGTTGTGACGAACCGGTCCCACTGACGCGATGTCAAAAAGAGACCAATAACGCTAAAAATGATCACAATCGTAATTGTAATACGATGCGCCAAGAGCCGCGCAAAGGGGAGACCGGCGTCAAGAATTTTAGTCGGATTAAGCAGCGGTATGCGAAAGAAAAGATAATTGTGCACTCCTTGCATCAACAAAGAATGACTACCTTGAGCACGTTCTTGAATAAGCGTTGCTACGCCCCCAGCAGGAAGCTGCAGAAGACGCGAGCCCGACAGAAACTTCAATAGCTCTTCAACATCATCAAGGTCTACACCTGCCAACTCTGCAACATTACCGGCTTTTTGAAGATGCCAATGTTGCAGGATTTCTCCCGCAACCAATGGTAAACGGAAAAACCGGTGGCGCATGCTATCGTGCACCACAATACCTTCTCCGCCAGAAATATCCCGTCCTGCTTTGACAATAGAAATATCAGCGCGCAAAAATGGTAAAATAGTTTTAGCAGAAAAAGCTGGAGGCCCATTCATGGTTTTTATCGTCCAAGATATTGCCGAATTGCTGCTATTGGTCGGCGGAAAAGATAAAATCCAAGGCTGACATTTTCACCCCGCAATTGAGCTGTTCCGCGCAAACCAATGCGCATAGGAACAGCGCCCGCTTTGGGTTTCACCAATACGCGATAAGCTAATGTGCCCCCGGCCTGTTCAGTTGCATGAAAGCTCATCTCTTGAATTTCACCATCATGTGGGTTCAAAGGATCAGCATCAAAAAATAATGAAACTGAGCTCTGATTTTGTAAGCCAATGGAATCATGAACGCCAAGATCAATGCGATATGCAACCAAATCTGGATCAGCCACCTCCATAATTTTCTGACCAATTCGAACGGGTTTTCCAACCCAGTCACTGCGGGCGGCATAACTTGCCATACCATCTCGCTTAGCCACCACATTGACTTGCGCCAAGAGCTCATCCGCAAATTGACTTTCAACAACCGCCAATTGCCATTCTTTCTCAGTAACCTGCAAAGAACGCTTCATATCTTTGTCGGTGAATGCGCCTTGCTTTGCTGTCATCAACTTTGCTTCTGCCACGGCCGCTTTTTGGCGCGCAATATCGGCCGAAGCTTTTAAACTTGTAGCGTCAAACCGAAATAGAGGATCACCTTTTTTGACCAGCTGATTTGGCTCAACAATAATCTCTGCAATGACGCCGTCAATCGGTGCCGTCGCTAGATCAGGCTTATCAGCAATAACTTCAAAAGGTGCGAGTGTGGTTAGCGGCACTGGAATAAAACCGAGAGCCAAAACTGCGAGTGGTATCCCGAGAAATAGCCATTTCGGTATTGCGAATTTCCGCAATAAACTTGGTGGTGAAAGCGCCCTCGCCGCATGAGCGTAACAACCCGCAACGCGCTGAATGATTAAACCATCCGCTTCTTCCCAATTGCTCTGACGCGCGAGCAATATTCCGCCAAACACTTGTTTTTTTTGATCAAGTAAGGGGGCCCAATAGATGTGCTTAAACGGGAGTTTTTTATTTTCTTGCGCAATGCCACACGCATTTTCCGGTGACTTTAGACAATTAACAAATGCAACGACGGCCCCACTCATAGCCCCGTTCACATCGTGTTTTGCAATCCCATTCACAGCTTCAATTTCGGCAATTTTTCGCCGATTGAAACGAAGTAACACCGCTTGATCAAATTGTAGAAGTGCATGGGTTTCGTTTACGGCATGCAAAAACAAGGCGGTCAGCGTCGGTTGCTGACGAATAGATGCTTCAAGCCCAATCAAAAGGGCCAGTTTGTTGGGTGGTCGATTGGCAGGTTGCGCTTCCAAATTTTCCTTTGGAAACGCAACAGTATTATCGGCAGAAATAAGTAAGTTCGGATGCGTAACGTAGGGGCTATCTGTGTGTGAAAGACCCGCCTTCTGGGGAGAGAGTTGCACGCACCCGAACTCAGCTGCCTGTTGAGCTGAACGTTGCCGTCCCACTCATGCCTGGCAGAATTGATTCTTTGTTGCCATCCAAAACACTAATGGCTTTAACAGTTTGACTAACGGCATCAACGGTCGCTCCAAGGCGCACCACAGTTGCATTAATGCTTTGTCCAGTTTCGTCGATTTTAAATTCAAATTGAACGCCGGGCTTTAACCAACCGAGCCAAAGTGATGGTACAATGGTTTCCAACTCCAGCCGCGTCGTATCAACGATCCGGATCAACGGTTGGCTAGCCGATGGGCTTTCGTGCTCCTGCACAATCCGCTCCACCATACGACCGCTAAACGGTGCTTTGAAATCACAGCCATTCGTGCGCGCTGAAATAGCTAACAATTCCGCCCGCGCTTTCTCAAATTGCGCTTGTGAAATATCAACCTCATTGCCGCCTATAGCGCCGCGCTTAAGAAGTTTGCGGTTATTGGTTAGTACCAACTCTTGAGCGCGCAGATTGGCGCGCGCCGCTCCGATTTCTGCATTGAACATTTTGCAGTCGAATGCGATCAGCACTTCGCCTTTATTGAAAGCTTCGCCTTCCAAGACTGGCATCTTCAAAACCCGCGCAGCATACTCAACCGAAATGGTCGCTTCGGCTAAGGATTTGATCACACCGCGCACGGCGGGTGCTTCTGCGCAAGCCCCCGCCGCCGCCAGTGTTCCTGCAGCGCTAGCCACAAGAATCCGTATCAAGTTTCGTCTCAAAAATTGCTTCGTCATAGAAAATCTCCCCACCGTGAATTTTTCGTATTAGCTTCCGGAACGATCCCCCCGCTCAAGCCAAACCGACCGCAGCGCTTTTTTAAGATCGGCCACACTTTCGGCTCCGGTTACATTTGCGCTATAGGGGTCAAGACCGACTGACGCATAAACATTGGCAAATGCGTTTTGCAAATCGGCATGCGCCACATCAAATTTGACGGATGCTACCAACGTATTCATCTGTTCACGGATCAATACTTGCTCGCTCGCCGCATTTTCAGCTGCAGCGGATTCTACCTGTGCCAAGATACGTTTTTGGACTGCATAGATATCGCCAGCATCTTTCATAATCGTGGCACTTTGGAAGTAGCGTGCGCGGGCTGCATGAACCTGCGTGAACACCGCCATCGTCATTGCTAAGGATTGCTGACGACCAAGTTCGCTGCGCGCTTCACCTTCTTTTTTCATCCGCGGATATTGGAACACCTTCATAACATTCCAACTGGCCTTGGCACCCCATGTGACCCAATTTGAATGATACAACAGATCATTCGAATCCCAGTTTGCACCACCAAACACTTGAATACCCGGCAAGAGTTGCAACAAAGCAGCATCTGCTTCTTTCGCCGTGATCCGTTCCTTCAACAAAGCTTCCTTTAATTCTGGACGGTTGCGCATGGCAAGTTCAACCAATTCTTCTGCTGAACGATCCAGTTTCAAATTTGCTGCTTTGCGATCCGGAATGAGGAGAGTGTAGGGCTGGCCCGGAGGCACATTCATGAGAGCAGCAAGTTGAATTTTTGCCGTCTTCAAATCGCGCTCCAACTCATGAATGCTTTTGCGAATGTCTACGAGTTCGCGCTCATAAGACAGCGCAGTGAGCGGAGATAAGGCGCCTTCATGCGCGAGTGAACGCGACCCTGAAAGCGCCTGATCAACCCGCCCCTCCAAACTTTTTAAACCGCCAAGCAAACGCTCAGCCGAAGCTGCACGCCAATACGAAGTGCGCACATCTTCTATGATCCGATTTACAATTTTACGGCGACGTTCTGTTGCAATCAGAACCTCATCACCTGCTTGTTTCGCGCGAACATAGGACAGACCGAAATCGAGAATATTCCAAGACGCTGTTACATCAGCGGCAAAGGTTTCTTTTTCTGTTGACGTCGAAGCATCGCCAGATTTGAGCCCAGTGGTAAGTGAGCGTGAATAACCACCTGAAGATGCTTCGCGGCCATTGTAGCCTGATCCCGCGACAACTTGCGGCAACATGGCAGCCGATTTCAAATCGAGTGAACGCGCAGCCAGCGCCTCGTTCATCATTTCAACTTTGTAATCCAAATTGTATTTCAGCGCCCGCGCCATGGCTTCGTAGAGCCCAATGGACCCCGAGACCGCTTCCTGACCAGCCACCAAGTTTTCAGCATTGGTGCTAATGAAACTGCTCATTTCATCGTCGCTAATCAAACTAGGTTTAACAGTGCAACCAGAAAGAAGGCTCGCTCCCAAGAGCAATGCAAGTGATAAGTGTTTCATGTCTGTCTTCCAATTCCCTTTAAGAGCGTATTCATTTTTAAAATTAAACTTAAGATGGTAGTCAAAGTCGTGGCTGTTTCTTGGTAAGGTCATCCCCCTACCCCGTCAGCGCTTGGATCAAGTCATCAGCTTGGGTAAACTGCGCCGATCCCAAAGTTGATTTAGGCAAAGCGATAACTTCAGTTGAGATCATATTGATCCCAACATTCCAGGATACAATGTCGCCATTGGCTAAATGGATCTTGATTTTAAGATCGAGCCATGCCGCTTTTGCCGGGACATTGATAACCAATGTTTGGCTATCCATAATGGCCACATAGTCAGGTAATGCGTCCCCGTTAGCCATGGTTATTGCATGAATGCTTGCACCCGGTGCAACACGGTCAAGGCCAACAAATAGCGCACTGTCCCATTTAACCGTTCTGAGATTAAACACTTCGCTTTCGCCAAGCTTGAGCGCCAAATCTACACTGTCTCCGGCATATGGGGCAGCATCCAAAGCATCCAACAATGAATGCATCCATGCCGCGTCTTTGCCTTGCCGCATCAACCAATCTACAACGCGGCTTATTGGTGCGTCATCGCCATTTAAATCAGTTAATGCGTTCGTATCAGCCAATCCATCAACAGTTTCTGTTATCGGGTGATCACCTAAGGTTTTTGTTCCTTTGAGGTTGGCTAAGTCATTGACAGTATCAAGTATAACGTGACGACTAATTGGGGGAGCAATAAATGGATCGCGTTCTGTTGGCGGCAATGGTGGTGGCAAAGGATCCGGATTTGGACCAGCAGGAACTTTTACCTGATAAATAAAGCTCTCAGAAACAACGCCACCTTGACCATCGTCGACGGTCACTGTGACGGTGTAAGGACCGTTAGCAGCCGAACCAATTTCTATCTGGCCGCTAATGATGCCTGTCAGCGGATCAATGACCAATCCAGGCGGCAAGCCTTCTGCACTGAATGTCAAAGAGTCGCCATCCGGATCGTTAAACATGTCCGACACGTCAA
The DNA here is from genome assembly GCA_043760745.1 of Hyphomicrobiales bacterium. GTDB lineage: Bacteria > Pseudomonadota > Alphaproteobacteria > Rhizobiales > Aestuariivirgaceae > Aestuariivirga. Next base: position 1,109 of record JAYUOP010000019.1, on the reverse strand, counting down.
TAGCCACGATATCGAACTCAAGACTGTCACGATCTGGAATATCAATCGACACTGGCGCGGGATTTGAAACATCAATCGTCAGCGTGATTGGCGTTGATGTTGTACCATCGAAAACATTAACGATGATGACGTAAACGCCGGGGTTCAGCGGATCACCACCTAGCGAGGCGGAATGATCGATTGTACCTGTGACTGTGCCGTCGCTGTTGAGTGTCAATCCATTAGGTAGCGGTGATGCGGTCGTGAATGTCATCACATCGCCGTCAGGATCAACCATGAACGGTCCGAGATCAACCAATGGTGCGCTTGGCGTGAATGCCTCACCATCGTCAACCATCTGTACTGGTACGGTAGATAGAGGATCGACCGGAACCGGTGCGTCATTCGCCCCCATAATCGTGATCAGCAACACCGCAGGAGCGGTTCCACCTTGACCATCAGCTACAACATAACTGATCGTCTCAACTGCCGTTTCGCCACTATCCAAGCCGTTGTAAGCGATGCCCGGTTCAAAGGTGTAACCGCCACCTGACAACAGGGTCAATATGCCCCCTCCGGCTGTGGTGAAAGGCATACCGATCACAATCGAAGTTGTCCCTTGGGTGGCCGAGATTACGTGCAGCACATCGCTATCCGGTGATCCGTCAAGGTCGGCGACATCATCAATGCCAACAGCTGTGATCACATTGCCAATCACTTCATCAGCATCTTCATGAACGCTGGCACTATCATTTTCAGCGACGGGAGCAACATTACTAATTGTGTAGGTCAAGGTCGTGGTGGTTACCCCACCACTATTGTCATCGGCGGTGATGGTCACGAGGTAAGTGCCCACGGGTTGGCCGGGGCTTGAACCTTGGCTTGCATCAGGATCAATCTGACCACTGATCGTGCCATCTGGAGCCATCGTCAGGCCCGTTGGCAGATCAGTAGCACTGAACTCTAATGCATCGCCCTCAGGATCCACAAAGAACACTGATGCATCAATCACAGTTGGCGTTGCACCATCTGTGGTCGTCACATCAGGAATGATGTTATCTGGGTCCGTAGCCTCAATCGGGTTCAACGGTGTGCCGGGGTTATCCGGATCAATCACCACAGGCGGATCG
>JAYUOP010000018.1:0-2122 GCA_043760745.1 Hyphomicrobiales bacterium | reverse complement strand
ACTTTCATTACTTTCGCGCAGTGCAATCGAACTCACCGATGGCGGGCGCCTTCGAGACGATATGGACGTAATGTCCGAGCGGTTTTCTGAAGCAAGCCGTTCCAGCGATCTTATTGTCGCCAGCGGTGGCGCAGGCGGAAGTGATGCTGATTTCATGCTGGAGGCTGTCCGGAAGGCTGGTGGCGAGGCTAGCCCTCTACGTGTGGCACTGAAACCCGGATAGCCTTCTGTTATGGGCAACATCAATGATTGCGCCATGCTGGGCTTACCGGGAAATCCCGTTGCGGCACTTGTCAATTTTCTGCTGTTTGGTGAGACCCTCATTCGACACAGGACGGGTTGTGCGGCACCCGATCTTCAAGGATTGCCCGCAATTTCAGCAAACCGATTCAAGCATTCTCCCGGCAAGACAGAGTTTGTGCCCGCACGTCTTGCCCCATCAGATTCGCACAATCTTTGTTTGGAAATCTTAGGCCGTGGTGGTTCGGCTCGGCTCTCGCCTTTGCTTGCTGCGGACGGGCTTGCTGAAATCGCATCCGAACAAGATCATATTGAACCAGGAAGCCCGTTGCGCTTCTATCCATTTTTCAGTCTTGCTTGGATATGATTTTACTACTGTTCTTTGTGGTTCGTCATTACGTTTGACCTTCGGTAAAGGATTACTGGCGGCCGAAGTAGTCTGTGAATGCTGCACATTGCATCGTTAAAACCTATTGGCATTTATGAGGTGTTTAGTTCCACGATTTGACGCAGTCGAATCGTTCGATGTAACCTTCTGTTTAATAGCATATTCTTGTCGATCTGGTGATTCCACCTGTTCGGAATATGCATTAGCCGATGGTAAACGAGGTCGATGGCTTCGCTGCCATGGCTGTCAATTCGCCTTGCGCTAATGCGATATTCGAGTTTAGGCCCTGATGCCACGCTCATACCAATCCTTTGAGCTGTTCACGATTTTTACAACAGACAACATCACGGGAACTTCGATGAGGACGCCGACAACTGTGGCCAATGCTGCACCAGAATGAAGGCCAAAGATACTGATGGCGGCAGCGACAGCAAGTTCAAAGAAATTGCTCGCCCCAATCAAAGCAGAAGGGCCAGCCACACAGTGTTCTTCACCACTCCAGCGATTGAGCAGATATGCCAAACTTGCGTTGAAATAGACTTGGATCAAAATCGGCACAGCAAGCAGCGCAATCACCAGCGGCTGGGCGAGGATTTGTTGGCCTTGGAATGCGAAGAGTAAAATTAAAGTGGTGAGCAGGGCCAAAAGTGAAACGGGTTGTATTGATTTCAATAGCCCCTCCAGCGCTGAATCTCCGCCAGAAGCGAGAAACGAGCGGCGGATGATTTGAGCGACAATCACTGGTACCACGATGTAAAGAGCAACTGAAAGCAGCAATGTCTGCCAAGGAACTGTTATAGAGGAAAGGCCGAGGAGCAACGCCACGATGGGCGCGAAAGCCACAATCATGATGACATCGTTAAGCGCCACCTGGCTCAGGGTAAAATGCGGCTCGCCTTTGGTGAGGTTGCTCCAGACAAACACCATGGCTGTGCAGGGTGCAGCAGCCAAAAGAATGAGACCTGCAATGTAGCTGTCGATCTGGTCAGCCGGTAAATAGGTTTTGAACAGTCCGCCAATAAACAGCCAGCCAAGCAGAGCCATGGAAAATGGCTTGATGGCCCAATTGATGAACAGTGTCACACCGATGCCACGCCAATGTTTTGTCACTTGTCTCAAGGCTGCAAAATCAATCTTGATCAACATGGGAATAATCATCAGCCAGATTAGGATCGCCACCGGAAGGTTGACCTTCGCCACTTCCATGGAACTGATCGCTCCAAACACACCGGGCATGACTTGGCCCAGAGCAATACCGACGACAATGCAGAGGAACACCCAGACGGTGAGGTAGCGTTCAAAAAGGTTCAAGGCGGGCTTTGAAACCAGAGCAGCGTCAGTCATTTTGTTTCTCTATTTAAGGTCGTTGATTGTGTTGGCAGTTGCTCCATCCAATTTGCCGATGGCCCTCAATTCGCGGCTTAGCGCCATGGCATCGAGACTTGAGAAGGGCAAAGAAGTGAAGACACTGATACGTGATCTCATGGCTTTGAA
>JAYUOP010000017.1:0-40949 GCA_043760745.1 Hyphomicrobiales bacterium | reverse complement strand
CTCAATCGTTCTTTATAACGAACGACAGTTCTAGTCAAAGGACAATGAAATGTCAACGCGCCGCACCGGAAAAAGTACAAATTCAGATGTGATTGATCCCACCCCAGATCTGGGCAAGACCATTCAACGTCTGCGCAAGGCTTACAATATGTCTTTGGGCGAATTATCCGAGCAATCGGGCGTTGCAAAATCAATTATTTCGCAGATTGAACGCAATGAAACCAACCCGACATTATCGACGGTTTTTCGGTTGTCGCGAGCGTTAGACACAACAATTGAAGAAGTTTTGAAAACCGAGAGCGGCACGTATTTCTTAGATCATCAGCAAAAGTCAGGCGTACCATTGCTTGAAAGCCAAGACGGTCTATGCCGATTAGCTATCGCTGGACCGCTAAATTTGGTTGATCTTTTCCAATGGTACGATTTCCGCGCCAAGCCGAAAGGTGTACTCGAGTCTTCGCCGCATCCGCAAGGCACCGTTGAGCATCTCTATGTTTTGGCAGGCGAAGTTGCGGTTTCAGTGAATGACGAAACCAAGAGTTTGAAAGTAGGCGAAAGCCTGCGCTTCCGCGCCGATGCACCACATAAAATCGAAAACATTGGCGAAGGCGAAGCTCATCTCACAATGATCCTTGCTCTTCGCCAATTGGGAAACTGAGTTTAACTTGGAATTTTGCCGTCTGGCGTCATATGATCGACGGTTTGTGGCAAGGTTTTAATCAATCGACCAAGCAATTCTTCGCGCGTTAAGCCGGTTTGTTTGATCAGATTTTCAATCAAATCATCGCCCAAGGTTTTTTCCATTGTTGGTTCATTAATGGGTTCATTTGCGCTCGTGCTGACCCAAGAATCGGCTACTTTACCTTGGCCAGCTTTAGTGAATTTTTCGACCAATTCACCCAGTCCGCCACCGCCAGCAATTGCAGGGTTTTTGTCAGCCATATCTTTTACAAATGCGCCGATTTTATCCCGGTTTTGATACCCGGCAACTGCAACCAATCCTAACAATGCTGCTAATGATGGAAATCCGCTACTTCTACCCATGATGCAATCCTTCTTGTTTGAGAGGCTTGTATTTGGGCCTTGTTCATATCATTTTCAAGGCTGACGCATTGGATTCTTGATGCTACACTTTTCTTTGTCAATCAAACTGGAGGCAGAAAAAATATGGGTTATCTTTGGACGATTATCGTAGGTATTGTTGCGGGAACAATTGCAAAGTTTATTCACCCCGGCAAAAATGAGCCATCAGGTTTTATTCTCACCGCAATACTGGGCGTTGTTGGCGCATTGGTTGCGACGTTCGTTGGGCAAGCAATGGGTTTTTATGGCGCAGGCGAGGGCGCGAGTTTCATTGGCGCTACCGTCGGTGCGGTCGCTTTGCTCGTTGTTTGGGGCATTGTTGCCAAGCGACCTGCGGCATAATTGGATCGCGAAACCTTCAATAATTTTTGCGCCAGCCTGCCTCATTCAACCCATGTGGTGCAATGGGGCGAGGCTGACGTTTGGAAAATTGGCGGCAAAATGTTTGTGATTGGTTGGTTTTCGCAAATTTCAGAACCGAAAATAACATTCAAATGTTCACCCATCAGTTTTGAAATGTTGCAAGAACAACCGGGGCTAATTCCAGCACCATATTTGGCATCGCGTGGCATGAAATGGATTCAAAGGACTTCGCCCGATTCCTTGGACGATGAAACATTGAAAATATATCTCAAAGAAAGCTATCGATTGGTTTCGCTGAATCTCACCAAGGCAGAGCAAAAACGCCTCAACTTAAATCAAGTGCCATGATCAAACTTCACCCATCTTGGCTGGCGCATTTGCAGGCAGAGTTTGATGCGCCTTACATGGCGGCGCTGAAAGATTTTCTGCAGGGTGAGCGGGCAGCAAGAAAAGTGATTTACCCCAAGCCTGCAGAATGGTTTGCAGCTCTTGATGCGACACCGTTAGAAAAGGTGCGCGTCGTGATTTTGGGACAAGATCCTTACCATGGTGAAGGCCAAGCGCACGGACTTTGTTTTTCTGTTTTGCCAGGTGTTAAACCACCGCCATCCCTCGTTAATATTTACAAAGAAATGCAAACTGATCTCGGTTTTCCGCGACCAAACCATGGATTTTTGCAAACCTGGGCAGAGCAGGGCGTTTTGATGTTGAACGCGGTTTTAACAGTTGAGGCGGGGCTAGCCGGATCGCATCAGGGCCGCGGTTGGGAAAAACTTACCGACGCTGTTATTCGCATTCTGAATGATCAAGAGCAACCAATCGTATTTATTCTTTGGGGCGCATATGCCCAAAAGAAAGCGGCTTTTGTTAATCGGAATCGGCATTTGGTTTTGACTTCTGCACATCCATCACCATTATCGGCGCACAACGGATTTTTTGGCTCGCAACCGTTTTCAAAAACCAACACATTTTTGGTGACATGTGGTGGTCTACCAGTTAACTGGCAAGTGCCCGAAACCATTTAGTTTTTCCGCACAAAATTTTATCGAATTCAAGCAAGTCCAATAGACCCACCGGCTTGCCTGACGATCTTTCCTGCCAACTCTAATTCCAACAAAATGGCCATAACCGCAGCAGGATCCATCGCGGTTTCGCGGATGAAATCGTCAAGTGCAATTGGTGTGGGCGAGAGTAGTCCTATAACTCGGCCCCGATCCGCAAAGTCGAGGTGAACAGAGATAGGAACCATTGGTTCATCGTCTTCGAGGAAATGTCCACGGTTTTGAAAATCCATCGGGGAAAGAGATAACGTGGAAATTACATCTTGGGCAGAAGTTAAAAGTGCAGCACCCTCACGGATCAATTTATTGGTACCTTCGCAGCGGGGATCAAGCGGAGAACCGGGTACAGCAAACACATCACGGCCCTGTTCATTGGCTAGCCGCGCTGTGATCAAAGAGCCAGATCGCAGGGCGGCTTCAACCACAATAGTGGCCCGCGAAATGCCAGAAATAATCCGATTGCGGCGGGGAAAATGTTCAGCCTTAGGAATGGCTCCCGGCGGCATTTCGGAAACCAGCAACCCATGTTCAGCGATGGCCTTATAGAGATCACCATTTTCGGGTGGGTAAATGTAGTCGATACCGCCAGCCACCACGGCAAGTGTGGCGCGGCCAACGGCAGCCTGATGAGCAGCTGTATCGATCCCACGCGCCAAGCCAGATACCACGATGAAGCCAGCGCTTGCTAGCTCATTGGCCAATTGACGGGCGAACTTCATCCCAATGGCAGAAGCATTGCGCGCACCAACAATGGCAATCGCATCCATCTGAGCTAAATCTAAATTACCCGCAACACAGAGTAGAGGTGGGGCGCTGTGAATGTAACGAAGGTATGGTGGATAGCCGCGCTCACCCGCCGCAACAAATTGACCACCACATTTTTCTGCGTTGGCGAAATCTTTGGTGGTGGCTTCGTCAGAATAAATCCGGAGGGGCCGGGCAAGTCCACCTTGTTGCGATAAAGTTGGCAAGGCTTCGAGTGCTCGAGATGCTGAACTATAGCGGGTCAACAGTTTTTTGAACGTAACCGGACCAACATTCTCAGATTGACTAAGACGATGCCAATCACGGCGCTCTTGATCATTCAGCGCCCGGTCATTCATTTGGGCGGGCTTTTCAGATATATTTTTGATTCAGTTCCAGCGAGAAGGCGCTGAATGTTTACCCGGTGCATGATCCAGATAATCGCAGCGATGGCGGCAGTTGGCAGGATCAAATCATTGCGGCCTAACAGATAAGCCCAAAGCGGCGTTGCGGCAGATGCGATCAGTGCGGACAGCGATGAAATGCGGAAGACAAATGCGAGTGCCAGCCAAACACCAAGAAACGTCAAACCTAGTGGCCAAAACAATCCGAACAAAACGCCGATGTTTGTGGCAACACCTTTGCCCCCTTTGAAGTTCAGCCAAACCGGAAAAATGTGACCGGCAAGTGCCGCAAATCCAGCCACAATCGCCAATTGCGGATTGCCGAAACTGCTGGCTAACAAAACCGGTAAGGTTCCCTTAAGGGCATCGCAAACCAATGTCAGTGCAGCTATTTTTTTGTTGCCCATGCGCAAAACATTAGTAGCACCAATGTTGCCAGAACCAACCGACCGCACATCACCCATGCCGGCCGCTCTCGTCAGCAGCAAACCAAATGGAATACTGCCGCAAAGATAGCCAACGACGCTCGCCAGAATCCAACCCATTTACAACTCCCTACACCTCAGCGTAGGCAAAAACCGTGCGACCTGCAACGACCGTTTCAATGGCGCGGCCTTCCAAAGTGCGATGTTCAAATGGCGAATTCTTTGAGCGCGAACGCAATGCGGATTCTTCAATCATCCAACTCTTATGAGGATCCACAACAATGAAATCCGCTGGTGCGCCCGGTTCTAAACGGCCAGTTTCCAGCCCTAAAATTTTAGCGGGCGCATGCGACATCGCTTCAACGAGGCGGCTCAAGCCGATGTTATCATTATGATAAAGGCTAAGGGCCGCAGAAAGCATGGTTTCCAAACCAATTGCCCCGAATGCGGCTTCAGCAAAGGGCAAGCGTTTAGTATCAGCGCTTTGCGGATCATGCGAAGACACAATCACATCGATTGTGCCATCTGCAACAGCCGCAACGAGAGCAATTCGGTCCGGCTCTTTGCGAAGAGGTGGAGAGAGTTTGAAGAATGTTCGGTATGCGCCAATATCATTCTCGTTGAGAACGAGATGATGAATGGAAACACCGCAGGTAACGGGAAGGCCACGCCCTTTGGCGGCGCGGATAACATCTAATGACGCTGCACAGGAGATTTGCGAGGCATGATAACGTGCACCCGTCATCTCGACCAAACGCAAATCGCGCTCCAGAATAATCACTTCTGCCATTGCGGGATTACCGGAAAGCCCAAGTCGCGAAGCCATTTCACCCGCATTCATAACGCCGGAAGCAAGACTTGGTTCTTCAACATGCTGTACCACGAGCATATCAAAATCGCGGGCATAGATCATAGCGCGGCGCAGGATATTAGCATTGCCCACGGATTTTGTCGGGTCAGTAACGGCGACCGCACCTGCTTCTTTGAGCAGGCCAATTTCGCTGATCAATTCGCCGTTTAGTCCCTTGGTAATGGCAGCCATTGGAGCAACGCGGACCAATGCAGTGTCCCGAGCGCGGCGCATTACATAATCCACAATTGCCGCATCATCGATCACGGGCTGAGTATTAGGCATCACGATCATAGTGGTAACACCACCAGCCGCCGCCGCTTCAGAGGCGGTTGCTAAAGTTTCCCGATATTCGGTTCCGGGCTCTCCTGTGAACACCCGCATATCGATAAGGCCGGGCATAATAGTGAGGCCTTTAAGGTCGGTAATCGTTGTACCTGCACCAATTGTTTCTTTGGTAACCTTAGGGCCAACCGCCAATATCCAACCATCTTCAATCAGAATGCCGCCGAGACCGTTGAGACCTTGGGCAGGGGACACAATATTTGCATTGAGGTATGCTTTGCGGGGAAGACTACGGTTGATCATGTTGTGGTTCCCACAGTGCGATTGCGGGCGAGCGCATCAAGCACGGCCATGCGCATAGCCACACCCATTTCCACTTGTTCGCGGATGACAGACTGTGGACCATCAGCCACTTGGCTATCGATCTCCACACCACGGTTCATCGGGCCGGGATGCATAACCAATGCAGTTGGTTTGGCATATTTGAGTTTTTCCTCGGTCAAACCATGGAAGCGATAGTATTCCCGTTGCGACGGCACAAAAGCACCTGTCATGCGCTCTAGCTGAAGCCTCAGCATCATGACAACATCGGCACCCGCAATGCCTTGTTCCAGATTGCGATACGGCGCGACACCGAAACTTTCAATACCGGATGGCAGCAAGGAAGAGGGCGCTACAACCCGCACTTCTGCGCCCATCTTATTCAAGAGATGAATATTGGAGCGGGCAACGCGGGAATGCAAAACATCGCCACATATAGCAACAACCAGCCCTTCAATTCGGTCAAAATGATTGCGTATGGTAAGCGCATCAAGGAGAGCTTGGGTTGGATGTTCATGCTGACCATCGCCTGCATTGATCACAGCACAAGACACTTTCTGCGCCAGCAGTTCAACCGCTCCTGATGATTGATGCCGAACGACCAGGAAATCCGGCTGCATAGCGTTAATGGTCATAGCCGTATCAAGAACGGTTTCACCTTTGGAAATGGCAGAGGTCGAGACTGCCATATTCATCACATCAGCGCCGAGACGCTTTCCTGCAATCTCAAATGAACTTTGGGTTCGCGTTGACGCTTCAAAGAACAAGTTGACTTGGGTAAGGCCTGTCAAAACATGATTGTGTTTTGCGGTTTGGCGATTGACTCCAACATAAGTGACCGCAAGATCAAGCAGCGCTTGGATCTCCAAATGCGAAAGGTCTTCGATGGCCAACAAATGCTGACTTTTGATAATGGGGGAGCGTTTTAATGGACTAGTCATTAAAATGAGCTAATTAGGGCCAATATGGTCTGCCGACAAGCATCATTTCGGCCATGTGGAAAAAATCAAGTGAGGATGCTTAACACCAAAGGAATGGTAATTGCTGCTAGGATGACTTGCAGTGTCAAAATATTCGCAATCATTCCTGCATCGCCACCCATCTTTCGCGCCAGCGTGTATGCGCCTGATCCCGTGGGCACAGCGCCACATAAAACTGCGACCGCTTGGGCTTCACCTGTTACGCCAAGAACACTTGTCCATCCCAGCATAAAGATAGGCATGATAAGAAGCTTAAGGGCTGTTGCCGCAATAATAGGCGGCAAGTTACCAATGGCCTGATCAATGCGAAGGCCAGCACCCACCGTCAGCAACGCCAAGCCCAAAGCACCTTTCCCAATCATATCAAGTACGCTCAAACCAAGCGCAGGAAGCGAAATTCCAACGATCTGCAATGTAACTCCGGCAAGGGAAGCCAACACGAAAGGATTGCTGATGATTGATTGCCCCATAGCTTTGGCATCAAGTGGTGTGGATTTGGCGTAGATTGCATGGACTGCGACATTGGCAATGTTAAGCGATGGGATCATTGCGGCTGCAGCAAGTCCCGCCAAAGCGAGAGCATCCTGTCCAAAGTAAATGGGAATTATAGCGAGGCTAATAAATGTATGCCAGCGAGTGGCACCTTGAAACAGGCTCGCAAATTGTGAACCATTGAGTTTTAGGAAGTTGCAAATGGGTTCGCGGAAAATCAAGAGCAGGGCAAACATAGTGCTGATTGCCAATATCATCGAAAGCGCTATAGCGAGGACCGGAATTCCGGTGAAATCTGCACCGGCGATTTCTTTGAAAATGATAGCGGGAAACAAAACGAAGTAACAGATGTGATCAAGCGCTTCCCAATGGGATTGGCCAACCAATTCCGATTTTCGTAATCCAAAGCCAACCAGAATGACAATGAAGACTGGCAATAAGGCGATGAAAGATTCTGTCATCGCAGCGCATCTAAAGCAGATTGCAAGATGTAAGCCGCCGCAAGCTTATCAATCACCTCGGCGCGTTTGGCGCGGGTGGCGTCGCCTTCTAAAAGCACTCGCTCTACGGCGACCGTTGATAGCCGTTCGTCCCAATAGATTACAGGAATAGGCGTCAATCGCAGCATATTGCGCGCGAATGCGCGGGTGGCTTGGGCGCGGGGGCCTTCGGTTCCATCCATGTTAATCGGTAACCCCAGGACTATCAAACCGATATCGTCACGAACGGCGATTTCGAGCAACCGATTGACGTCAGGTGTAAACTTAGTGCGGCGCACGGTTTCTTGCGGGGTGGCAATTTGCCGGGTGCGGTCGCAAGTTGCAACGCCAATGGTTTTGGTTCCAAGGTCAAGGCCCATGAGGCGTTTGGACTGTGGTACAGAAAGTAAAGCGGTCTGGAGGTGGCTGCGAAAATCGGTCATATGGATTGCCTAGCCGATTTGGTAGCTTTGCAAAACGTATTTCGAGGAAAAATAATGAACAGTGTTTTGCGACCCGTCGGTCCCGTCGTCAATCCATTACCGCCACGCTTGATACCGGACCTCAGCAGAATTTCAGGTCGCTTTGTCGAATTGGTCGCCGTCGAAGTGAAGCAACATTGGGCAGGGCTATTTGGATCGTTTGTAAACACAGACCCTGACGGAGCGATGTGGACCTACATGCCCTATGGTCCGTTCGTTTCCGAGATAACGTTTATCGAGTGGTTGACTGCGAAAGCAGAATTGCGCGATCCATGGTTTTATACAATTGTTGATAAAGCATCTGGGCAGCCACTCGGCATGTGTTCTTTTATGCGGGCAGACCCAGTTAATGGCGCAATTGAAATCGGCAATATTTGGTTTTCGCCAATGTTGCAAAAATCACGGATGGCCACCGAAGCAATATTTCTCATGATGCAATATTGCTTTGATGAATTGAAAGTGAGGCGCTTGGAATGGAAATGTGATGCGCTAAACGCACCATCACGCAAGGCCGCCGCGCGATTTGGCTTCACATTTGAAGGTATATTCCGACAACATTACATTATTAAAGGCCGCAATCGGGATACAGCTTGGTTTTCGATTATTGATCAAGAATGGTTGCCCACTAGAGCTGGATTTGAACTTTGGTTAGCCCCCTCAAACTTTGATGAGCAGGGCTACCAGAAAGCCAAGTTGATCCTGCGCTGAACGGGTGCTATCTGACGGCATCTTATTTTAAGGAATCTCTGAAATGTCCGTTGATCAGGCCACCGTGCGCCGCGTAGCCAAGCTTGCGCGTATCAAAGTTAAAGAGGCTGATGTGCCAAAGTTGGAAGGCGAATTGAACGCCATTCTGCATTGGATTGAGCAGCTGAACGAAGTTGATGTAACAGGCGTTGAACCTCTGACTTCAGTGGTGAGTGTTGCCATGAAAAAGCGCAATGACGACGTAACCGATGGTCATCAGCCACTCCAAATCACCCGCAACGCTCCAATGTCCGAAGATAATTTCTTCATGGTTCCAAAGGTTATCGAATAATGTCGCTTACTAATCTTACCATCTCCGCGGCCCGCACAAAATTGCGTGCGAAAGAAATTTCAGCTTTGGAACTCACCGAAGCATATCTCGCGGCAATGGAGTCTGCACGGGTGCTGAACGCTTATGTGCAAGAAACACCAGACCAAGCCCGCGCTATGGCCAAAGCCAGCGATGCGAAATTGGCGGCGGGTGTTGGAGGGGCGTTGGAAGGCATTCCGCTTGGTATCAAAGATTTGTTTGCCACTAAGGGTGTTCACACCCAAGCCTGCAGTCATATATTGGATGGTTTTAAACCAGAATATGAAAGCACAATTACAGCCAATCTTTGGGCGGAAGGTGCTGTGATGTTGGGTAAGCTCAATATGGATGAATTCGCAATGGGCTCGTCAAATGAAACGAGCTATTATGGCAATGTGATAAATCCTTGGCGCCGCAGTAATTCTAATGCAGCACTTGTGCCTGGTGGTTCCTCTGGCGGTTCAGCCACAGCAGTTTCAGCGCATATTTGTGCAGCGGCCACGGCCACAGATACCGGCGGTTCAATACGCCAGCCCGCGGCGTTTACGGGTACTGTAGGCATCAAACCAACTTATGGCCGCTGCTCACGCTGGGGTACGATCGCTTTTGCATCTTCATTGGATCAAGCGGGCCCCATCACGCGGGATGTGCGAGACGCTGCAATTATGCTGAAAGCCATGGCGAGCGTTGATCCGCGCGATACAACATCCGTTGATCTTCCTGTGCCAGATTATGAAGGCGCAATCGGGCGACCTATTAAAGGATTGCGCGTTGGTATTCCGAAGGAATATCGCGCGGATGGCATGTCCTCTGAAATTTCTGCATTGTGGGAGCGGGGTGCGGCCATGCTCAAAGCTCAGGGCGCAGAAATTGTCGAGATTTCATTGCCGCATACAAAATACGCACTGCCCGCTTATTACATCGTAGCGCCCGCCGAAGCTTCGTCCAATCTGGCGCGTTATGATGGCGTTCGGTATGGCTTGCGGGTTCCGGGTGACGATATAACGGATATGTATGAAAAAACCCGAGCGGCTGGATTTGGTCCAGAAGTGCAACGCCGCATTATGATCGGAACCTATGTTTTGTCGGCGGGTTATTATGATGCGTATTATGTGCGTGCACAAAAAATCCGTACACTGATTAAACAAGACTTCGACAAAGCTTGGGAGAAGGTGGATGTGGTGCTAACGCCCGCAACCCCGAGCCCGGCATTTGCTCCGGGCGAAATTACCGATCCCGTGCAAATGTATCTCAATGACATTTTCACCGTAACGGTAAATATGGCGGGCTTACCGGGCATTTCGGTTCCGGCGGGATTGTCAGCAGATGGTTTGCCTTTGGGTTTGCAATTGATTGGCAAACCGTTTGACGAGGAAACTTTATTCCAAACAGCAGCCGCCATTGAAGAAGCCGCCGGGCATTTTACCGCAAAGAGTTGGTGGAGTTAAGCCAGAGCCGTCTCCACTAACTTCACCCAATAACTCACGCCATACCCGATAACGTCGTCGTTAAAGTCATATTCTGGGTGGTGCAGGTTTGCGGAATTGCCGTTGCCAACAAAAATAAATGCGCCGGGCCGAGCTTCAAGCATGAATGAAAAATCTTCTGCTCCCATAACCGGCTTCATCTTACCTTCAACTGGGGTATTGCCAGCAACGTCTTGTGCAACCCGTTGGGCCAAGTTGGTTTCAATGGTGTGATTAAACGTGACGGGATAATAGCGGTTGTAAGTGACCTTGATTTCAGCACCAAAAGTGGCGGCAATTCCGGCGCAAACTTGTTTGATTTTGATCTCCGCAATATCACGAAGTTCCCGTTGTAAAGTGCGCACAGTTCCGGCTAGGGCTGCCGTTTGCGGGATGATGTTATAAGCGTCGCCAGCGTGGAATTTGGTGACGGAGATAACAAGCGATTCGAGGGGATTGGCATTGCGCGAGACAATTGATTGCAAAGCGCCAACCAGCTGAGACGCAACCAAAATTGGGTCAATACCAGTTTCTGGCATTGCGGCATGACCGCCTTTTCCTGTGACTACAATATCAAATTTGTCAGCGGCGGCTAAAATGGGGCCATCGCAAATTGAGAATTTTCCCACTTCCAAGCCAGGCAAATTATGCATCCCAAAAACTTGGGAAATATTGAAGCGATCCATCATGCCATCGTCGATCATTGCTTTGGCACCAGCACCACCTTCTTCGGCGGGCTGAAAAATGACTGCAACGTTGCCAGCAAAATTACGGGTGTTCGCCAAGTGTTGCGCTGCACCAAGCAGCATTGCGGAATGACCATCATGACCACAGGCATGCATTTTGCCTGGCGTTTTGGAAGCATGGGGCAAATTAGTTGCTTCAAGAATTGGCAGTGCATCCATATCAGCACGAAGTCCAATGGTTGGGCCATTACCTTTTGATCCGCGAATAATGCCCACCAAGCCGGTCCTGCCGATACCTGTGACAACCTCATCGCAACCAAAAGATTTCAGTTTTTCAGCGATGAAAGCTGCGGTCTCAAACACATCATATTGCAGTTCGGGAATAGTGTGTAAGTGACGACGCCAACTGGTTATTTCCGTATTGACCTTATCAATGTTGGCGAGGAGGGGCATTTTAAATCCGATCTTGTGCAAAACTTGATCAAACATTGCCAGCGGGGTTTGGTCAATAAAAAAACCCCCGAATGTAAAATCCGGGGGTAAGTCAGGGGAGATTTCAAAAAGCGAGTTACTTCGGCTGGGGAACCAAACGGAGATAAGGTTTCAGGGTTTTCCAGCCTTCAGGGAATTTTTCTTTGGCAGCCTCGTCTGAAACCGATGCCAAAATGATAACGTCTTCGCCTTGCTTCCAATTGGCAGGAGTTGCCACAGATTTGGTCGCGGTTAGTTGCAAGCTATCAATCACGCGCAAGATTTCATCAAAGTTGCGGCCTGTGCTCATGGGGTAAGTCATGATCAATTTGATTTTCTTGTCAGGGCCAATGATCAAAACATTGCGCACGGTTGCGTTGTCCGCAGCAGTACGCGTGTTGGCATCGCCCGATGCGTTCGGATGGATCATACCATACAGTTTGGCCACAGTAAGATCGCTATCGCCAATCATGGGGTAGCTGACATGTGCACCCGTTACGTCTTTGATGTCTTGCTTCCAGCGCTGATGATCAGCAACGCTATCAACTGATATCCCAATCATTTTGACACCGCGCTTATCAAATTCATGCTTCTTAAGCGCCATAGAGCCAAGCTCTGTGGTGCAAACTGGGGTAAAATCCTTAGGGTGTGAAACCATCACGGCCCAACTGCCTTCAATGTATTGATGGAAGTTGATTTGGCCTTCAGTGGTTTCTGCTGTGAAATCCGGGGCAATGTCGCCGAGTTGTAGAGCCATGATGTTCTCCTGTTGTGATCATAAGGTAGTATAGTTATCGTTCGGAATAAAGAACAAAATTACATTTATGCCGAACACAGCAGATTTGCGAGAATCGCAGAGCTCTGGCAATTGAAACAAAACCGGAGGAATCCCATGCGTTACTTTCTTGCTTTTCCTATGCTCGCCCTTGTTGTTGGCGCTTATCTTTTAATGGGATCAGGTGGTGGCCTAATGGTTGATGGCGATGCCTATTTCACCACACTTTCTTCTGGGGCAGAGTTTGGCTTGCGCAATGGTGATTTGTTTACTTTGGCCGGGCTCATCGCGCTGTTTTTCGAAATCTTAAAAGCCGCCCGCTTGGGTGCCGGTACGATTATCGACCATATGCTCTCGACGGCGACATTCGTTGCAGCACTCGTGAGTTTTTTGCTGGTTGACTATTGTGGAACTTCCACTTTCTTCTTGCTCATGGTGATGACCCTGATCGATGTCGTCGCTGGCTTCTCCGTTTCAATTTTCTCCGCCCGCAGGGATTATTCGGTGAGCCATAATAATGACGGTGGATTGTAAATTTATTTAGGGAGATTGAGGCCAAGGGCCTTCATTATCAGAGGCGAGAAAGCCCGTTTTTCGTCATTGTCAGTCACTCCAAACGAACCGCCCCAATGCCAAACCGACCAGGCATAACCTTCAGCTTCGGCAAAATCGCGCGTAGCTTTCAAAATAAGTGCGCGAGTTTCATCGGGAGTTGTTTTGGATTGGTCTGCTTTTATAACGCCAAACTCCCCTAACAAAATACGATTGGCAGGAACATTGTATTTTGCGCGCCAAGCTTTCACCAGTCCAAAGGGAATAGCCATCTGTTTCTCTATCTCACCGGGCGTAAAATAGGCTTCCAAATCATATTCGGCCTGCGCTGAAATCCGCAGTTTTTCTTCAACACTGAGTTCAGTCCGCGCGATGTTTGCCATCGTGTCGTCAATAATTTCTTTTTTTTGAGTAATGTCGATTGGGTATTTTAAACCAGATATGTACTCCGGAGGGCCATCAGTCCAACTCGCGCCCTGATGGGTCAGCAAGAATGGTTCATAGGTATGGAAGGACCAGATAATTTTAGGATCCTGAAATTGAGTGGGATCGATGTTCACCAATCCTTCAGCACCACCCCAACAACTGCCGGGAATAACAACGTCCAAATTGGGTGCCGCCGCACGGGCCGTTTGGTGCAACAATTTGGCCATCTCTGGCCAGCGGTTTGTTTTTGGCGATTCATATTCACAATCAATGGTGGGCTCGTTGATAGGCTCAAAAGCGACGCGATTTGGATCTTGATCGGAAATTGCGACGCCAACATCTTTCACAAGCTTTAAATAGACAGCGAAGGACACATCATCTTTCAAATATGTTTCGATGCCGACGGCGCGACCGCTAACCGGCATAGCATGAAGGTCAACGATGACATTGAGCCCTGCAGCTTGAATATCTTTGATCGAGGCTTTTATCCCACTTACCAAATAGGCGGTTTTTTCGGCACTTGGCTTGTGAATAAATGGTGCAGGATCAAGCGTCAGCCGCATAAAATCAAATCCAGCAGCTTTCACCAATGCTAAGTTATCCGCCCCATATTTTTTTCGCCAATCGGGATAGTTCGCAAGGTAGCCGGGCTGATCCCAAGTTTCCTCGTTCGGCCATTCGAGCCAAGCATCTGTAGGCAAACCACGCTTGAGATCAATTGCGTAAGCACTCGCAGAGAAAGCCGTTAAAGCCAAAGTCGACATGAGCCACTTCCGCATAGAATCTCTCCAATTTTTACATCGGATAAACTAGCAGAATTTATGCGGCGGCACTAAGGCCTGTGCGTAAAAGTCCAGCTTGTAAAGCAGCAAAACAATCACCGTCTATTGCTGTTTCGACATCTTTCTGCATAATTCCAAATGCAGCATCAACCGACATGGCCTTTCGATAAGGACGATCAGCAGTTAATGCGTCAAAGATATCTGCCACGGCTAAAATTCGGGATTCCAAACAGATTTGATCCCCACTTAATCCTTTGGGATAGCCGGTGCCATCAAGGCGTTCGTGATGCGCGCTGGCAATTGGCGCAAGTTCACGAAAAGCCGTTATGCGCTGCAAAATAGTTTCGGTATGACTTGCATGTTGTTGCATCAACGCCCGTTCTTGCCCATCAAGTTTTGCTGGCTTATCAAGAATAGTATTGCTGACACCCAACTTGCCAATATCGTGCAGCAACGCAGCACGTTTTAGCCAGCGGCGGCGCTCGTCCGTAAACCCGAGTTCGGCGGCAATGAGGTCCGCAAAAACTGTGACCCTTGCGCTATGACCGGCTGTGAACGAGCTTTTACTATCAATAACCTCAGCAAACCCCTCGGCGATGTCGTCAAGGTAAGCGTCATCGATTGCTCCCTTTTGTTCAACAGGTGCTAATCCATATATGATATCTTCAAGGTCGGTCGCTTTTAAACTGTCCCAAAATGTCGGGCGGCGCGAAACGCGTTCAAACACTTTCACCAAATTTGGACTGAACCAAGTTCCATTGCGGGAAAGTATTTCATGAATTGCGGCTTCTTCGCCATCAGTTGTGTGAAAAACATCAACGACTTGTGCCAGAAGTGCAATTTGAGCGTAAAATGGAATGTCATTCCCGGCGCGTCCATCTGGCTTTCCGCTGCCGTCCCAATGTTCATCAAGATTCTTGATACCAAGAGCAACCGCTTCACTGAAACGCATTTTACGAGCAATTTCTGCACCACGTTGGCAGCGCGTTTCAATCAAATCACGGGCGATTTCGCCACCATTTTGCAAGATATGAACAATAGCGCGAAACCGCTCAGCGAGTCCCGCTTTGAGACCCGTATGGGCTAAAACAAAACGCAAAGCTTGTGGCAAACTGCCATTGGTGCGCTTGAAATCGCTTTTGAAATCGCGGTCGTCAACCAAATACAATTCACAAATGCGCGCCGCGTTACTGCTACAGCCTAAGTCTTTGAGTAGAATTGTGTAATACAGTTCGCTGGTTTCGCTTTCTGAAAGGCCCAATTCTTCTGCCATCAGAATACCAATCCAGCAACAGCGAATGCAATGGCCAGGCGGTTGGCCTTCGGTCATATCTAGCGCATGGCTAAGTGCTGAGAGAATTTCAACCAAACTCGTAGTGTGCGTAGAAGGGAGCATTGCGAACCTTAAATTTAATCGATGCTTCGTTATTGCCCTTGAGAGTTAAATAAGACTGAAATTAGCAGATGAAACACAATATTGTGAATGCGAAAAGCCGAGCGAAGTTAATCGCCCGGCTTCTTGTCGCCGTCCCTGAGTGATCAGGTCCGACAGGGGATTTAGTATGCGCCACCCTTGCTGACAAGTGGTCCATAATGGATCACAACGCCCGATTGGTCTGGAGCTGGCATATAAATTGGTTGCGCGTAACGCACTTTCCGCTTCTTGCGATACTGCTTCACAACGACTTGTGGTTGAACATAATAACCATCACCATAACCATAGCTCGCTGCTGCACGGGCCGCACGCTTGCGGGCCTGCTTGGTTGCCGCTGGGCTTGCTGGAGAATAGTATTGGACCTGTGGTTGTTGCATAACAACGTAACCGTCGCCACCGTTTTTGTTGGTGCATTGCTGAACCGCCACGCGCGCTTGCCTCCGAACTTTCTTCGTTTTGCGGGGAACATATTGCACAACGGTTTCAGGTTGATAAGCACAGTCCTGAACACGACGCACATAAACAATTTGACCGTCAATTACGCACACAACTTGCGCTCTTTGACGAACATGCACCGAACCAGTGCCACCACCACCTCTTTTGCTTTGGTGCACTTTGCCACCACCGTTTTTGCTGTGACCGCCGCCACCACCTGGTGGAGGTGAAGCGACTGGTGGAGGAGTAGGAGCTGGAGGTGTTACGCCGCCGCCATTTTTGGTATGTTCACCATTACCGCCGCCGTTACCGTAGTTTTCGCCATTCTTGGTGTGCTCACCTTCGCCACCACCATTCTTACTGTGCTCGTTGTCACCACCACCGTTTTTAGTGTGTTCGCCTTCACCGCCAACCGGCATGATGACTTCACCTTCGCCATTTTTTGCTGCATCACCTGCATAAGCAGTCGACACCGCAAACAACGCAACAGCAACTAATGCCGGAACGACAATATACTTTGATACCTTCATGTTCTAAACCCCTGTCTTGAACAGTTCTTAACGGCCTGTCCCGGAATGGAACATTTTTCGCTTCCGTGAAGAACTCTTACAAAGGGTGTTGCAGAAATCAGGCCAAGTACTTATAGGAGTGCTTAGATGCCGGTTTAGCTCAGTTGGTAGAGCACCTGATTTGTAATCAGGGGGTCGCGGGTTCGAATCCTGCAACCGGCACCAGTTCATATTTTTTTGATTTTATCTTCGCCTTAAGCGGCCTAACTGTCGCTTTCTGGATCAGGGCATGCTGATTGCAAAGTGACCTCTAGAAAAACAACAATGTTTCAAAGAGGAACACATGGCAGAAACAATTATTAAAATTGGAAAATGGTATTTGGTGTATGAGCTGGTTTCAACTCTGGCCATTTTTGCAATCTGGCCAATTGCCGTTCAACTCGCGCTGCTTTAACTTAAGCAACCTTAAGGTTTTCAGCTCTTAACTTAGTTTTCAAACGTTCCATTGAGTCATTGTCGAGTTGATATCGCTCAGTAAATATACCAAAAGGTCCATGGATCAGTTTGATTTTTTCTCGGCCAGCGTGATCGCGTCCAAAGTACAATTTCGCACCCCGGCTTACTTTTTTGCATATCACTTCAATGTCTTCATCGGTCATGTAATCACTCATTTTAGTAGACGTCCGAATTGAGTTAAGTATTCCCCCGAACGTGTCGATACCATACAAATCATATTTTAGTATAAATAAATCCGGTCGCGAACCGAATCTTAAATGCATCCACTTGGATTTCTCTCACAAGAACCCTATATACTTGGTTAACATTTAGCAGGTTTTAAGTCTGGCCACATGACGCAACGCAAATCACAAAATGATGACACCGACACCAATGTTATCACCCGCACCAAACCGAAAACTCAAAAGCCAGCACTCTATAAAGTGTTACTTTTGAATGATGACTACACACCAATGGAGTTTGTGGTTCACGTACTTGAAACATTTTTCGCAAAAAACCGCGAAGAAGCCATGCGCATTATGTTGCATGTCCATCAAAAGGGCGTTGGCGTTTGCGGTGTTTATACATTTGAGATTGCTGAAACCAAAGTGACGCAGGTTATGGATCTCGCAGCAAAGAAGCAGCATCCACTACAATGTACCCTCGAAAAAGAATAATTCCAAATTCTTGTGGAAACCCCTCCACATTTTCATAAGACGACCTATATTGATAGCCAAGTGGTCTTAACCCAGCGATATTTTGCAATGGTGATTTTGGACTGCATCAGGAGAAGTTAATGCCTACGTTTTCGCGCAGCTTGGAAAAAGCGTTACATCGTGCTCTGGCCCATGCCAATGAGCGCCGCCAAGAGTTTGCAACACTTGAGCATTTATTGCTGTCCTTGACTGAAGACAAAGATGCCCTCGCCGTAATGCGCGCGTGTACTGTTGATGTTGAAGAGCTTCGCAAAAGCTTGGTCAATTATATTGATACTGAACTTTCAAATTTGGTTTCTGGCGATGTTCAAGAATCAAAACCAACTGCTGGTTTTCAACGCGTTATTCAGCGCGCAGTCATTCATGTTCAATCTTCTGGCCGGGAAGAAGTAACGGGCGCAAATGTTCTCGTAGCTATATTTGCTGAGCGCGAAAGCCACGCAGCTTATTTCCTGCAAGAACAAGAAATGACGCGATACGATGCCGTAAATTATATCTCCCATGGCATAGCCAAGCGGGCAGGGAGCTCCGAAGCACGCGCCGTGCGCGGCGCTGATCAAGATCAGCAGCCGGGTGGCGAAGGCGAGCACATTAATGAAGACGGCACTCCGGGGTCAAAAAAGAAACCAGAACAGTCAGCGCTGGATCTTTATTGTGTGGACCTCAATAAGAAAGCCGCCGAAGGAAAAATTGATCCGCTAATCGGCCGCGAAAACGAAGTCAATCGCACCATTCAAATCTTGTGTCGCCGAAACAAAAATAATCCGCTCTTCGTCGGCGAACCCGGCGTTGGTAAAACTGCAATTGCCGAAGGCCTCGCTCGTAAAATCATCAATGCCCAAGTGCCGGATGTTTTAAAAGACTGCACAGTCTATTCACTTGATATGGGCGTTTTGCTAGCTGGCACGCGATACCGTGGCGATTTTGAAGAACGCTTAAAAGCAGTTATCAAAGAGATTGAAACCAAGCCCGGCGCAATTTTATTCATCGATGAAATTCACACGGTGATTGGTGCTGGTGCCACATCTGGCGGCGCCATGGACGCTTCAAACTTGCTTAAACCAGCTTTAGCAGGTGGAGCACTTCGTTGCATGGGATCAACAACTTACAAGGAATATCGTCAGCATTTTGAGAAGGACCGCGCACTTGTTCGCCGCTTCCAAAAAATCGATGTGAATGAACCGAGCTTGCCGGATTCAATTGCGATCCTAAAGGGTTTAAAACCCTACTACGAAGAGTTTCACAAAGTACAATACACCGACGACGCAATTGAAACAGCAGTGAAACTCTCAGCGCGTTATATGGCTGATCGCAAGTTGCCGGATAAAGCAATTGATGTGATCGATGAAACCGGTGCTTCTCTTATGTTGTTGCCAGAAAAGCAGCGTAAGAAAATCATTGACGTGGCAGATATCGAAGCCACCATCGCAACAATGGCGCGTATCCCAGCGAAGACGGTTTCAAAAGACGATGCTACTGTTCTAAAGAACTTAGACAAAGAACTCCGCCGTTTGGTGTTTGGCCAGGATGCCGCCATTGACGCGCTAACGTCCGCAATCAAACTCGCGCGTGCGGGCTTGCGTGAACCTGAAAAGCCGATTGGCAATTATCTGTTCTCCGGCCCAACCGGCGTCGGCAAAACCGAAGTCGCAAAACGCTTGGCTGAAGTTCTTGGCGTGAATTTCATTCGTTTTGATATGTCGGAATACATGGAGCGCCACACGGTTTCGCGCCTGATCGGCGCACCTCCCGGCTATGTTGGCTTTGACCAAGGTGGCTTGCTCACCGATGGAATTGACCAAAACCCCTATAGCGTTTTGTTGCTTGATGAAATCGAGAAGGCTCACCCTGATCTGTTCAACATTTTGTTGCAGGTTATGGATCATGGCAAACTCACAGACCACAATGGCAAGGCGGTCGATTTCCGCAATGTGATTTTGGTAATGACGACTAACGCTGGTGCAGCTGACATGGCTCGTTCCGCTATCGGATTTGGCAGTTCAGTGCGCGTGGGCGATGATCAAGAAGCGATCAATAAAATGTTCACGCCTGAATTCCGCAACCGATTGGATGCGGTAATTGCATTCGGACACCTGCCGCCAGAAGTGGTGCGTAAGGTTGTGGAGAAGTTCATCCTGCAATTGGAAGCTCAATTGGCTGATCGCCAGATCAACATCGAAATCTCCAGCGATGCAGCAGACTGGATCGCCGTCAAAGGCTATGACCAGCAAATGGGTGCAAGGCCTCTGTCGCGCGTTATTCAAGAGCACATCAAAAAGCCACTGGCTGAAGAAGTCCTTTTCGGAAAACTCAAAAACGGCGGCACAGTTCGGATCATGCTGACGGGTGATAAGCTAGACTTCACCTATCTCAGTCGCGATGAAGAAAAAAGCTTGCCCAAACCACCAGAGCGCAAGTCGCTCCCAAGGAATAAAACGAAGGTAGAGGAAAAGCCTAAGGCTGTGAAGAAGGCGTCAGTAAAAAAAGCGAAGTGACGTTATTTCATTTTTTCTTCAACGGATTTTTTGCCGGCTAACGCCATCTGATTATCCGGTTCGATTGCCAGAGCTACTTTTATATCCGCCATAGCTAGATCGAATTTGTTGAGCTTTTCATAGGATAAGCCGCGGAAAACATATGGTGAAGCCAGTTCTGTTGTTACTTCGATGACTATTGACAGGTCGTCAATGGCCTTTTGATATTCACCAATTTTAAAATAGGATACACCGCGATCACCGTGAGCTGAGGTAAAGTTACTATTTACAACCAAGGCGAGATCGAAATATTTTATTGCTTCGAGATGCTTACCGCGATTTGCTTCAACAATTCCTAGGTTTCTGTACGCATTGAAATTTTTTGGATCAACCTGGATTGCCATTTTGTTATCAGCAATTTCTAAATCTATCTGTCCTAGATCTCCATAAGCCAAAGCGCGATCTAAATAGGCAGTCGAAAATGTTGGATCAATATCAATGGCGCGCGTGAACGACTGTATTGCGGCCGCATGGTTTTTCATCGCGATTTGAATGACCCCACGACGATAAAAAGCTTTGGCAAAATCTGGCTTTAAGACAATTGCTTGGTTGAAGTCTGAAATGGCTATTTCATACTTTTCAATATTACCATAAAATCGACCACGCCAAAAATAGCTATTGAAACTTGTGGGTTTAAGAGCAATTGCAGTCGTGGCATCGGCTATCGCTTGGCTAAATTTCCTAAGATAAGAGTATGAAATAGCCCGCGATAAAAAGTACTGCGGACTTTTATCGTTTTGCGCGATTGCCTTGTTAAAATTGAGTACTGATTCTTCAAATTCGTCGTGGAGAAAGTAAATGTCCCCGAGTTCAAAATAGCCGTCGGGCAGGCTGGGGTCGATAGCCAAAGCCAATTCATAGTCAGCTATTGCAAGCCCAAACTTTTCGGTTCTTTTATGTGCAAGGGCGCGATTGGCATAAGCTGTCGCCAGCTCAAGACTATTCGGCGGGGAGGAATCGATAATTGCCGTACAGCCAATAATCACTTGAGCATCGACGGTGCCATTGCAATCTGACATATCATCTGCAAACGTGGAGAAAGATGATCCTCCTAACAAAATCGCTGCCAACCAAAACCGGTTAAATCGTCTTATGGTCATGATCTGCTCCGTGGTCACTGTAAGAATGATAAGAGATCATGTTTGGATTTTGTGGCGTTTACAAGTCCAATATTAGACCGCGATTTCGAGTGCGCTTCTCATCTTGGCCATATGTTCTGCAAGTAACCCATGATCAGCCATCTTGCCGGAATGCTCGCGCATTTGGACGCCGTTCCTTATCGGCAACACATGGAAATGCAAATGAAACACACTCTGTCCGCCTGCTTCTTCATTGTACTGACGAATTTGAACGCCATCTGCATCGAAGGCTTTCATTGCGGCGCGTGATAGTTTTTGTACCACTGCCATAACTTGCGCGAGCACGGCGGGGTCCGCATCCAACAAATTTCGCGATGGCGACTTAGGCACAACCAAACAATGCCCATCGACCATTGGCATCACATCCATGAAGGCCAACGTGTGCTCGTCTTCATAAACTTTATGACAAGGAATTTCGCCGCGCAGGATTTTTGCGAAGATGTTGTTTGGGTCATAGGTCATGCTGTAATTCTTCCAAACCAAATTCTGTCATCCCCGCACTTGTTGCGGGGACCCATTTTTCCACCATTGAGAATGTAAACCATGTTGCACAATGGGTCACCAGAAGAAATCCGGTGATGACAAATGAATGAGAGCAAGGTTCACCGTCCTTCTTCATGTTTAAAAGGCGCATGTTCGCTTAAAATTTGTTGATTTTCATCAATGGCAGCGCGTTCTTGCACGAGGTATTGCGCCACGGCCCGCTGTAATCCCGGATGGGCTAAATGATGAATACTATGAGTTTTCACCGGTAAATACCCCCGCGCTAATTTGTGCTCACCTTGCGCGCCAGCTTCAACCCGCGCCAGTTTTCGTGCAATAGCAAAATCAATCGCCTGATAATAGCAAGTTTCAAAATGCAAAAATGGATGCTGTTCGGACGCACCCCAATTTCGCCCATAAAGCGCATCGCCACCAATGAAATTCAATGCACCGGCGATAATGCGGCCCTCGCGAATAGCCAATATCAGGAGAATATCCTCTGACATCGTTGCATGAATTTGCGCGAAGAATTTCCGCGTAAGATAGGGCTGGCCCCATTTCCGCGCCCCCGTATCCATATAGAAATCAAAGAAATGATCCCAGTGCTCTTTCGTTAAATTGTCGCCGGTTGCCTGAATAAATGTGATCCCATTATCCAAAACGGCTTGGCGCTCTTTGCGAATATTCTTGCGTTTCGATGATGATAGGGATGCTAAAAACCCATCAAAATTTGGATAGTCATTGTTCTGCCAGTGGAACTGAATATCCTGCCGTTGCAACCACTCTTTCTCATCGCACTCCGCCGCATGCGCACTTTCCATAAATGTGGCGTGTACGGATGAAGTTTTTAATTGATCACATAATGCCAGTAAACCTTGCGCCAATAATGCACGCAATTCCGGCGTTGCAGCCAATAACCTTGGACCCGTAGCCGGTGTGAATGGCACCGAACATTGCAGCTTTGGATAATACTCCCCGCCTGCGCGGTGAAACGCATCTGCCCAACCATGGTCAAAAACATATTCGCCTTGCGAATTGTTTTTGAGGTAGCAAGGGGCCACACCAGCAATAAATCCGTCTTCATTTTCCAAAATCAAATGCTGCCCGGCCCACCCTGTTCTTGCTGTGGCCGATCCCGATTGTTCCAACGCTAATAAGAATGCGTGGCGCAGGAATGGATTATAAAACTGGCCCGGCGGATTGGCGCACGCGTCCCATGCGGCAGCGCTGATCTCGGTCAGGCTGCTAATGGTCCGCAATTTAAAACTCATGCCGGCTGAAACCCCTCAAACGTTATCTGATCGCTATAGCGCCGCGCCAAAGCGGCTTCCTGTTCTGATCGGATTGTCCAAGAGATTACGGGGTGACCCGCTCGATGGATTTCCGTTACTGGCGCAAATGGCAATTCTTCAAACGCATAAGAGACAAAATGCGGTCTAGTTTTTTCCAAATGTGAAAAATTCCGCATTGCCAGTCGGCGCGACAAAGGCAGAGTGTTGTAATATGCGTCCACCGTGCGGTCCGCCGTAATCCCGCGCACAGTGCCCGGCGATAATGCCGCAACTGCTGCCACCATATCGGGATCAAATGACATCAAACAATAAGGCCCAGTATAGTTCGCCAAAACTTCAACTGCTCGTGTTGCTAATCTAGTGTCGCCGTCAAAATGTGACTTGAGTTCAATCACCAAAGTCACTTGACCATAAACCTGATCCAGCAATTCATCTAAAGTTTGCATATGATCTTGGCCAATTTTGAAACTCATGGCTTGCAATTCGCGCGTTGCAAAATCCCGCACCCAGCCTGTTTGCGTGGTTAGTCGGTCCAATGTTTCATCATGAAAAACCATCGCCTCACCATCGGCGGTCAACTGCAGATCGCATTCAATTGCATAATTGTGTTTAATCGCAGCGGCAAAGGCGCTCTCAGTATTTTCAAGAATATTCTTTGAAACATTATGCAAACCACGATGCGCTATTGGCCGCGCCACCAACCATGAAAGATCCCGCAGCTGTGGCGTAAACCGCATCAGATAACCTCGGCCACTGCTTCCACTTCAACGCAAGCGCCCAACGGCAAAGACGATGAACCAACTGCTGCACGCGCATGACGGCCCTTATCGCCAAAAACCGCAGCCATGAGATCCGATGCGCCATTGATCACTTTTGGATGGTCTTTGAAATCCGCTGTCGCATTCACAAAACCTGTGAGTTTTACAATCCGCACAATGCGCTCTAGATGACCCTCTGTAGCATCGTTCAAATGTGCAATGATGTTGATGGCGCAAATCCGCGCCGCTTCGGCGGCCTGTTCAATAGATATTCCAGCACCAAGTTGACCGGGATACAAAACCGCACCATTCACAAAAGGCACCTGTCCGGAAACAAAAATCAATTCACCGGTCCTTACCCAAGGCACATAATTCGCCACGGGTTTAACGGGCGCTGGCAAAACAATACCAAGTTCATGCAAACGTTCCGCAACTGCACTCATGTTAAGCTCCTTATCAATTCAAACGATCAGCGGGCGGCTTGCCCGCAAAAAATGCTTTGAGATTATCGAGAGCGCGAAACCCCATTGCGCTGCGTGTACCTTGCGTAGCACTGCCCAAATGCGGCAGCAAAAACACATTGTTAAGGTCGCGGTAGCGGGCATCAATATTAGGTTCGCCGGAAAACACATCCAAGCCTGCCGCCGCCAAATGGCCAGACTGCAACGCAGAAATCAACGAATCGTCATGAACAATATCACCCCGCGCTGTATTCACCACGATAGCGCCTCTAGGTAACATGGCAATCCGCTCGGCATTAATGAGGTGCTTAGTCTCTGGCGTCATAGCGCAATTGATCGATAGAAAATCACAGTGCGGCAGCATGGCTTCCAGCGTGTCATGGAACTCTCCCCCATAGGTTTGTTCCACGGGCTTGCGGTTATGATAATGCAATTTCATGCCAAAGCCAGTTGCCCGCCGCGCCACGGCTTGGCCAATCCGCCCCATGCCAAGAATGCCAAGCCGTTGGCCAGAAAAATCTGATCCCAAGGGATGAATGATCGAAGAACCAGCCCAAGTTTTTTCCCGCACCATACGCTCGCCCCAATAAGCGCCGCGTGCTGCGCCTAGCATAAGAAGCAAAGCAATATCAGCAGTGGCTTCAGTCAAAACGCCCGGAGTATTCGTCACGATTATTCCTCGCGCTTTGGCAGCATCCAAATCAATATGCTCATGGCCCACCGACACCGTTGAGATGATTTTAACCGATGCGGGCAGGGCATTAATTACTGCCGCTGGAAACTTATCCATCGAGGTCACCATCAAGCCATCACAACCATTCGCATTTGCAATAATCCGATCCGCCGTCGTCGGTTCGTCATTGTCATTGAGTTGGCTTACAAACAGTTCCGAAACCGCCTCCTCGACAGGCGAAGTTAGCTTCCGGGTTACTAATAGTTTAGGCGAATTATTCTTTATTTTCATGCTATCTTTGCTTTAACTTATCTCATGCAACAGTGCTTTGACCATTTCATAACCGGATATACTAGCCATGATCAACAGAACTCAGAAACTTTCGCAATTCAGCATAAGCGTTACCGCATTTGCTATCATGATTGGGGCAAGCAATGCAGCAAGCCTTGCCCCACACCGTGCTGTTTATGATCTCGATATGTTGAAGTCGGAGAAAAGCAGCGGATTCTCGAGCATTAAAGGCCGCATGGCCTATGAGCTGATAGGCTCTACTTGCGAAGGGTGGACTGTAAATTTCAGGATTGCCAATGAATTCGCCCAAACCGAAGGCGATACGCGTTTAATCGACTCGCAATCAACTTCGTGGGAATCAAGTGATGGCTTGGAATTTCGTTTTTCCCAAACCGAATTCCTGAACAATCAAAAGCAAACCGAAAAGCGTGTGAATGTTGCCCGCGCTTCTGGCACAGTGCCCGCCGAGGGCAAAATTTCTGAACCAGAGGCAAAAGAGTTTAAGTTGCCAACCGACACGGTGTTTCCAATGGTTCATCAGTTTCGCTTGCTTGAAGCCGCCGAAAAAGGCCAAACCCGCGATACATCAATGATTTATGATGGTTCTGATATGGATAAATCGTTCCAAGCGATTACCTTCATAGGCGCAAAACATTTGCCGGGAACAATTCCGGCCGATCTGGAAAACAAACAGGCGGAACCGCTCAAAACGTTGAACTCTTGGCCAATTACCATCAGCTATTACCCGGCCGAAGATAAATCCGCCGACACCCCGAGCTATCAAGTGAACCTCAATATGTATGAAAACGGTGTGTCCACCGCCATCACCTTGGATTACGGCTCATTCGCACTTAAAGGCCAGTTGGCCAACCTAGAAATGCTCAAAGCCGAGCCGTGCAAATAATTCCACTTTAAATTTGCCGCGCGACCACTATTTATAAGCCCGCTGAGTTTTTTCAGTGGGGGAAAAACTGTGAACCAATTTAAGACGCCAGTCGCCCAGTCCGGAAGCGAAATTGCCGCATTTCTCGACAAGGTAAAGTCGTTAGCCCCGCAATCAGCCGGAGCCGGGCGTGGCCGCCTTGTGTTTGCAATGGATGCCACCATGAGCCGACAGCACTCTTGGGACCGTGCAATGGGCCTACAAAGCCAAATGTTTGCCGTCACCAAAAAAGTCGGCGGACTGGATGTGCAATTGGTTTATTTTCGTGGGTTCAATGAATGTCGCGCATCAAAATGGGTGAGCGATCCCGAAGCGCTTGCCAAGCTCATGACTAGCGTTTCTTGCCAAGGTGGCAATACTCAAATTGGCAAAGTCCTTCGCCATATCAAAACTGAAGCCAGCCATCAAAAGATAAATGCCGTTGTTTATGTTGGCGATGCGTTGGAAGAAAACGTTGATCAACTCTGCAAATTGGCGGGTGAAATTAGCTTAACAGGAACCCCAATCTTCATGTTTCAAGACGGCAATGATAGCAAAACTGAAATTGGTTATCGCGAGATTGCAAGACTAACCCGCGGCGCATATTTCAGGCTTGATGAAAATAGTGCGAAGCTGTTGGGTGACCTTCTCGGCGCAGTTGCTGTTTACGCAGCTGGTGGCCAAAAAGCACTTGCCGGAAAAGCGAAGGCCGAAGGTGGTGCTGCCGCCTTGCTTTTGCAAAAATTAGGCTCATAACCCTGCAATGCCAAATTTTGTCATTGCACTCATCATCGTTTTCGGCGGCCTTTGGCTAATCAGGACTTTTGCGAAAGTGAAATCGAGCGCCATGCCTACACTTCTGCAAAAGCTTGGTGGCGGCGCTTTGATCGGCCTTTCTGGCCTCATTGCTTTGCGCGGAAATATGAACGCTGCAATTCCGGTTTTCTTAGCGGGCCTTGGGCTGATCGGCAAAACCGCCGCTTACCCCAATGGTTTCAATTGGGGAAAACCTCGCGAAACCGGGCAAAAGAGTAAAGTTGAAACCAGTATGCTCGCTATGGAATTAGATCACGACAGCGGCAAAATGGATGGCACAGTGAAGCAAGGGCCGAGTGCTGGCAAACAATTATCTACTTTGAGTTTACCCGAGCTACAAGCGCTGCATAATCTCTGTGGCAATGCTGGAGATCAAAGTGCTGCACTCTTGGAAGCTTGGCTCGACCGCGCGCGCGCCAATTGGAAAGACGAATGGGAGCAACCCCGCGCCAAGCCCGATCAATCGGCCGGTAAAATGTCTATCACAGAGGCATATGCGATTTTAGGATTGAAACCGGGTGCCAGCAACGACGACATAAAACTGGCTCACCGTCGGTTAATGAAGCAGGTGCATCCCGATCATGGCGGTTCAGACTATCTCGCCGCAAAGATCAATGCGGCGAAAGATTTGTTGCAATCTTAATCAGAAATCATCAACCCGTCGGTTGCAAAGTCAAGCAGGGCTGCCCCAGCTTCTTCAATTGCGCACATGCATTCTTTGCGGCTTTTTCCGTAAACCCCGAAAACCGAGCGCGATAAAT
Organism: Hyphomicrobiales bacterium; assembly: GCA_043760745.1. Taxonomy (GTDB): domain Bacteria; phylum Pseudomonadota; class Alphaproteobacteria; order Rhizobiales; family Aestuariivirgaceae; genus Aestuariivirga. Next base: position 13,045 of record JAYUOP010000017.1, on the reverse strand, counting down.
CACAGCATTGCCTTTTTTTGCTTCCGCAGTGAAGGCTTGCTTACCGTCCAAAAGTTTTACACCAGTGGCGCGCACATCGCTCAACTTTGTTTGGGCCGCTTTCTTGGTTGGATACGCGCCAATCTGAATGTTCCATGTGTCTTCTACTGTCGCCGTTGCCAATTGCACATCGGCTTGGTTTGCTGCTGGTTTCACTTTGAATGGCAGTTTACCGGCAGGTGCAGCTTCAATCGGGGCGGCGGCTTCTTGCGCTTCCGGCTCTTCAATCTTTGCCTCTAAAACTTTTGGCACATCGGCTTCCGCAATAACAGTTTTGGAAGTTGCACCTTCAGCTGTTTGTTCTGGTTGCGATGCTTCTTCTGCCGCAGATGCCATTGCATCCGGCTCAACAACGGCTTCTTTTTTCTTTGAGCCGAAAAGCGATTTTAAACGTTTACTCTTCCTCGAAGGCGCCTCAATTGCAGTAAGGTCTGTTTGCGCAGTTGCGTTAGCAATGGGGTCTTTGGCACCTTTTGATGATCCTGCGAGCGCTGCAATCATTCGACCGCCTTTTGCTTTCGGGAATGCTTTATCGAGCATGCGGATCATATAAGCATTTCGGGCTCCGCTCGAGGTTGATCCTAAAACCACGCCAACCAAACGACGATCACCGCGCTTTGTTGAGGTCGTTAAGTTGAACCCTGAGGCACCAATGTATCCAGTTTTGATACCGTCAGTTCCTGCATAGCGTCCAACCAATCTGTTGTGCGAACGAATAGTTTGGCCTTTGAAGTTAAAGGCAGTTGTTCGGAAATAAGGATAGTATTGCGGGAAGTCGCGCATGACCCGCAAACTCAATGTAGCCATGTCGCGGGCCGTTGTTCGTTGGCCGGGGTTAGGAAGTCCGGAGGCGTTCTTAAATGTAGATTTGCTCATACCAATGGTGCGGGCAACGCGTGTCATACGAGCCGCAAAATTTGCCTCCGTGCCACCTAAGTTTTCACCGATAGCTGAAGCAACGTCATTCGCCGATTTTGTAACCAATGCTTTGATTGCTTGTTCAACGGTGATTGTAGAACCTGCTTTTACGCCAAGCTTAGATGGAGCCATAGACGCAGCACGGCGAGAAATCCGCAATGGGGTGCTTAGCTTTATACGCCCGGCCTTCAAGTCTTGAAATAAAACATATAGCGTCATCACTTTGGTGAGGGATGCAGGATAGCGATATCCATCTGGATCAATTGCTGAAATGACAGCACCTGTGCGCGCATCAACTGCAATGGCCGCAAATTGGGGTTTGGCTTCAGATGTGCCCGCCATTGGCAAAAACATTGCTAAAGCCAACAAGAATCCGATGAAATGCAAAACAAAAGTACTGAAGCCGAACTTGCGTTGGCCGTTTTCCGCTATTCCGAGGAACATACGCACTCCACCTTATTTAAAATCAAAAACATTAAAGCACGTGTACTTGACCACACATTGAGTCAATCTGTTGACGTTCCCCTGATCACCAACAGCTAAGTTTTACCGAATCTCACTTACCATCAAGTAAATATTGATTCATTAACTCTCCATAGCAAAAACTATTTATGTTGCAATGCAAAATAATCTTGACAATTATGGTGCAGTGCACATATAGGGTTTTCAACGAATATCAACAATCTCTTGGAGAGACCCCATGAACAAGCAAATTGAAGACCTGCAAGCAATTTCTAAAGACGGTTACGAAGCAGTTTTGGCATCAGCCAAAGCCGTGACCGCTGGTTTCCAAACCATTGGTCAAGAAGCTACAGATTTTTCTAAAACAGCTTTTGCTAAAAGCACTGCAGTTTTTGAACAAGCAACTGCTGCAAAGTCTTTTGACAAGGTTCTCGAAGTTCAACAGGGTTATGCTAAGGAAGCCTACGAAGCTTTCGTTAGCCAAGCGACAAAGTTGAATGAACTCTATGCTGCAACAGCAAAAGAAGCATTCAAGCCATTCGAGGCAGGCTTCGCTGCATTCGGTATTAAAGCCGCTAAGTAATTCTTCCTCCCAAGGTGAATAATTTAAGGCCCGTGAGAGTAATCTCGCGGGTTTTTTATTTGTTGGAAGTAGCAAATCAAACTATTCCCAACGCATGAAAGATTCGATTGGCATAGACTTCGGCACAACCAACACCGTCATGGCGCGATCCAATGCCGAAGGTGAAATCAGTGCAATAAAATTTCCACACGAAGAGGGTTCCTCCGACACTTTGCGCACCGCACTTTGCTTTGCGAATGGTCGAAAAGGTTTAACTGCGGAGGCGGGCCATAAAGCCATTTCGCAGTTTATTGAGGATCCATGGGAAACCCGTTTTCTGCAATCATTTAAGACCTTTGCTGCCAGTCCGCAATTTTCCAGTACGGCGATATTCACCAAACGTTTCTCTTTTGAAGATTTGCTCGAAACTTTTCTCGCCGCAGCTTATCGTTATGCTGGCGCGCAAACCGAACCAATGCCCACAAAAGTCGTTATGGGCCGCCCCGTAACTTTCGCTGGCGCACAGCCAGACGAACAGCTTGGCCTAACCCGCTACAAGACTGCATTGAAACGGTTGAATGTAACTGACATCACTTACGTCTATGAGCCAGTGGCCGCGGCATATTTTTTCGCCCGCAACCTAACCAAATCCAGCACAGTTTTGGTGGCAGACTTTGGCGGCGGCACAACGGACTTTTCCGTCGTGCGTTTCGAATTTCAGTCCGGCAAATTAACTACAAAACCGCTTGGCCATGCGGGCATTGCCATTGCTGGCGATAATTTAGATTACCGCATTATAGATCAGGTTTTATTGCCCCGCCTTGGAAAAGGAACAGCTTATAAAAGCATGAGCGGAACCTATGATTTACCACGCAGCCCCTTCACCAGCTTTGCCCGCTGGAACCAACTTTCAATCTTGAAAACCTCGCGTGAATTCGCCGATCTTAAAAAACTTCAGCGTCATTGTATTGCGAGCGCACAGGTTCAAAAATTTATCGACCTAGTTGAGGAAAATCAGGGTTATCCGCTTTATAAAGCAGTGTCAGAAGCAAAAATGCGGCTTTCTACCGAAGCCAGTACAACTCTAAAATTTGCACCTTTGGGCGCGGATTTTTCTGTTGAAATTCAGCGTCGTGATTTTGAAACTTGGATCGCTGACGACCTCAACCGCATTGAGGAAACTCTGAACATTGCATTAACACAGGCCCAAATCACGATACCTGATATTGAGCGTGTGTTTCTTACTGGAGGCACGTCGTTCGTCCCTGCTATCCGTAAGATATTCATAAATAAATTTGGCACAACACGTGTTGAAAGCGGCAGCGAATTTGTTTCAATTGCCAATGGCCTTGCTATGATAGCTAAGGAAGACCACCCAGAAATTTGGTCAGCTGTTTAACAATTGCTTTTTGGCTAACTTAATAATAAGTGGCATAAAAGGGCGAATAAACAGAACCCATGCCCAATTTTTTCGATTGGGTTTACGAAAACCTTGGTCATCGATCTGTGAATTTTCGAAAGTCTCTTGATGAGGCAATACAACATTCGGCAGTACCGCCGCACACTTTAGATCAAAGATTGCATCAAGCCGAACATGACCATCAGCGCCTGTAAAAATCTGCTTGGCTTTCATATGTTTCTCGGCAGCTCTGCGCCGCATTATGTAAGCAGCGGCGGAAGTCCGCTTGCCTCCAATTTCAAAAAGTTCGCGATTTCGCGGTAGTAACTTTAACAGTCTTTTCCAGCCACGAATGCGAGTCAAATGCAAATGAATCATATCATAATCGCGCGTTAGTTTTTCTATCTCCTCAACTTGAGCAACCAAACCAGAAGGCAATTCGGTATCATCTTCAAGCACAAGCGCCCAGTCTAAATCATTTTCGACAATTTCAGCATAAGCTGAGCGATGGCTTGCTGCGCAGCAAAGCTCGCCTTTTGTTGGCAAATGTCCGTGCAGCAACCAAGTCCAATTTCGCGGCCGAAGTTTTTCAAACTCAGCGTCTGACATCAATTTCCCATCGATGGCGCAAACTCTGGTCCATACAGCACCTGTTTCGGCTAGTTGTTTTTCCATGATAGCGCGGCGGTCAGTTGACCGGAGTAGATTGATGTAAAATATCTGCATGGCTAAACTTTACGCCAGTTCGATGACCACTGGAACGTGATCTGAAGGACGATCCCAACCACGGACATGGGCATCAATATGTGCAGATTCCAGTCGGTCTGCGGCCTGTGCTGAGAGTAAGTGATGATCGATGCGTATACCATTGTTTTTTGGCCAAGCCCCCGCTTGATAATCCCAGAAAGAATAGCAGTCTTTTTGGGCAGGATGCAATGCGCGATATGCCTCAGTCAACCCAATGTGTAACAAAGATTGCAATTTCTCTCGTGTTTCGGCCCGAAACAATGCGTCATCTACCCAATTTTGTGGATGTCGAACATCAATTGCAGCAGGGATAACGTTGTAATCTCCGCAAAGAACCAACAGTTCTTCTTCAGCCAAAAGTGATGCTGCATGAGCTTGCAACCTTTCCATCCAGCTCAACTTGTAGTCATACTTTGGACCCGGCGATGGATTCCCATTCGGTAAGTAAATGGAAGCAACAGTGACAGCCATTTCAGGTGCAACTATTGTTCCCGAAATAAACCGCGCTTGTTCATCCGTATTGTCCCCCGGCAAACCGCGCACAATGTTTTCGATCGGAAACCGCGAAAGCAACGCAACGCCGTTGTAGGTTTTTTGCCCATGCACTGCGACGTGAAAGCCCAACTCCTCAAATGGTTGCAACGGAAACGCGTGATCCTCGCATTTGATTTCTTGCAAGCAAACCACATCCGGTTTTGCTTCCGCAAGCCAGCGCGTTACCGCCTCGATATGCGCTTTTACCGAATTTACATTCCACGTTGCAATCCGCATTACCGACACCGAAGAAGTGCTATATCCCTTGCCAATAGTTTGCTTGTCCGCGAGGAACGACCTGTTCCCATGCACCATGCAAAGTGTGCCTCATAGTTAAGGCTCCAATCAGGACCAGCGAAGTTGCAGCGGCGCGCAACATTGCGCTTGGCTTGCACCACAGCTAAATTGCCATATTGGCGGCATATTTGTGTTTTGGCAGGATTGCTCGCACAAATTTCTAACAGGTCATTGCGTTTTGTAATCTCACGGCGCTGCGACTCGCGCGGCTTCGTACGGCAGAATTCGCGGTGAATGTTCCGATCACTTGACCAGCGTGCACCATCAAAACCACAACGCAATTCTCTATTTTGCTGCGATTGCGCTAAAGATTCTTGAACAAATTCGCGACATGATCCACGATCAGCCGGTGGCGGTTCATCAATGCCGTCAGTGCTGGCGCGGCAACGTTGCAAATCCCGGTCACGGGCGCGCTGTTCAGCTGCTCGTTGATCAGGCGTTGCACTCAAGCACCAATCGGTATGGGCGCGGCGGCTACCAGTCCAACGTGCGCCACTAAATCCACATTCCAAACGTTCGCTCTCATTAAATGCACGAATTGCAGATTCAGAGTAAGTTCGGCAGGCTTCAACACTATCCTCTTCCGGAGATGCTTCACGACAAGAACGAAGTTCTTCGGACCGTGCGCGCGATTCGCGGCGGCTAGCCGATTCTGGATTATCCATGCACCATTGAAAATGTCCGGAGCGGTTGTTGGACCAACGGGTTCCCGTGAAACCACATCTCTCGTCATTGTTTTGGCGATTGGCGCGAATAGCTTCATTTGCATAGGTATTACACCGCGCTTCATCCAAATCTTCTTCGGGTGGTGGTGGAGGAACTGCTGCTTTAACCCCTGAAATACAACAAGAATTTGCAACCTGAGGCGGGATTGAAGATTTCAAAAAACACATCGCGGTGCTGCCCGCAACTCCGGGATTAGCGTAAGTATAGGCGCGGCAAGAACCATCTCCGTCACAGGCGTTTTGACAAAGTCTGTAGTCTGCAGCACTCAATGAAAACGAGCGATAATCGCGCCCCGGCCGATCTGTGTTATATTCTTGTGCAGCAGTAGGGCTGACAAACACGCCCATGAGAATTGCTAAAACCGCTAAAATTTTTTGCATCAAAATGATCCCCGAATCCTAAACATACGCCACGTTAAGCGCAGTCCCGGGGAAAGAGAAGGCGGATAATACGGTTAAATTGTGAAGGACACGCCGCAGCCACAAGATGATTTCGCTTGCGGGTTTTTAATTTTGAACGATTGACCAATTAAATCATCAACAAAATCAACAGTCGATCCCGCCAAAAATCCGAGTGACATGGCGTCGATAAGCACCGTGCTGCCATCGCGCTCAATTACGGTGTCATCGGTTTCACGGGAAGTGGTCACAGAAAAATCATACTGAAATCCAGAACAGCCACCACCATTAACGGCAATGCGAAAAGCTGATCCCGCAGCTTCGCCAGCTGTAATTTCGCGGATGCGTTCAATCGCGCGGGTGGTAACAATGACATTTGGTTCAGACGTGGACATGATGTAGATGTTGGGTTATTCGCCTCAATTGTCAATGGTGAAGGATAAAGATGCCTAAATTTGCAAGTTTTGCCGCCATTGCTGCCGAAAGCCGGGGCAGGTTAGCGCCTGAACCCGAAAGTCCACCGCGCAGTTGCTTCGAGCGTGATCGCGACCGGATTATTCATTCCTCTGCATTTCGCCGCCTAAAACACAAAACCCAAGTTTTCGTTTATCACGAAGGCGATCATTTTCGGACCAGACTAACACACTCTATCGAAGTTGCTCAAATTGCGCGATCACTTGCACGCGTTTTGAAACTTGATGAAGACCTGACCGAAGCCTTGGCACTCGCCCATGATCTTGGTCACACACCATTTGGCCATGCCGGCGAGCGCGAACTAGATGCGCTGATGAAACCCCATGGAGGCTTTGACCACAACGCGCAATCCTTACGCATTGTAACCAAACTCGAGCGCCGTTACGCTAATTTTGATGGCTTAAATCTCACTTGGGAAACACTTGAAGGTCTCGTGAAGCACAATGGTCCGTTGATTGATAAGGATGGCAACGCGCTGGGCCATTATAAAAAAACTGGCTTACCGGAAGCCATTATAGAGTATGCTGCTGTGCATGACTTGCGTTTAGGAAGCTTTGCTTCAGCAGAAGCGCAAGTTGCAGCCCTTGCCGATGACATCGCTTACAATGCCCACGATATTGACGATGGTCTGCGCGCTAAGCTTTTCGACATTATTGACTTAGGTGATATTCCGCTCGTTGGTGATGCACTTTCCGACGTTCTGAAGAAATATCCGTCGCTAGATCGTTCGCGCACAATCCATGAAACAGTACGCCGCGTGATTTCTGGAATGGTGGCCGATGTACTGCAAGAAACGAAGAAAAAACTAAACAAACACACGCCAAAATCTTCCGATGAGGTGCGCGGTGCAACGCAAACCTTGATTAGTTTCACACCGCAGATGCGTGAAAATAATCGAGTGTTGCAGAGCTTTCTCGCTACCAAAATGTATCGCCATGACCGCGTTCTCGAAATTATGAGCCGCGCTCAACGCGTCATCCGTGATCTTTTTAATGCCTATATGAATGATGAAAAACTGCTACCAAAAGACTGGCGCGAAGACGCTCCCATTTCAGAACAAAGCCGTTATGCCCGACAAGTCTGCGATTTTATTGCAGGGATGACAGACCGCTACGCACTCGATCAACATAAGCAGTTGTTTGACCTTGCCCCACTTTTCCGATAGGCCACGGGCATATTTTTAATTCAAAACGTTAGAAGAATCCTATGAACCTCTTTGCGCACTTTCAAACCCTCATTCGTAATGAACTTTCAGCCATGATGGCAGAGGGCATACTTCCTGCTGGATTGGATTTGAGCCGTGTAACGGCAGAGCCGCCACGCGAGGTTTCGCACGGTGACGTGGCTACAAATGCCGCAATGGTTTTAGGCAAAGCTGCTGGCATGAACCCGCGCGCATTGGGCGAAATTTTAAAAATTCGGCTGGCTGGCAAAGATGACATTGCATCCGCAGAAGTATCCGGACCAGGCTTTATAAATTTGAAATTGAAGGCTGGGTTTTGGCCCAAAGTTGTTGCCGCCGTTGTGAGCCAAGGCCATGGATTTGGTTCATCCGATTTTGGTAGCGGCAAAAAAACCAATGTGGAATATGTCTCTGCGAACCCCACCGGCCCACTTCACGTTGGGCACTGCCGTGGTGCAGTGTTCGGCGACGCGCTTGCCGCACTTTTGACCACAACCGGTTATGATGTCAGCAAAGAATATTACATCAATGATGCCGGAGTCCAAGTGGATGTTGTCGCTCGGTCAGCATTCTTGCGCTACCGCGAAGCGCTTGGCGAGGATATTGGTGAAATTCCAGCTGGGCTTTATCCTGGCGATTATTTAAAACCAGTAGGCCAAGCTTTAGCATTGCAATTCGGAACCCGGCTGCTCAATCAACCGGAAGACATGTGGTTGGAAGATGTGCGGACTGTGACCATGGCCATGATGATGGACATGATCCGGGATGATTTGGCCACACTGAATATCAAACAAGAAGTATTCTTCTCAGAAAAATCTTTACACACTTCAGGCGAAGTTGATGAGACATTAGCCACTCTTGAAAAAGCCGGCCACGTTTATATCGGTCGACTTCCGCCACCAAAAGGCGAAGTTCCAGAAGATTGGGAAGACCGTGAACAAACATTGTTCCGTGCCACCGATTTTGGCGATGATATTGATCGCCCGCTGAAGAAGTCTGACGGCTCCTACACCTACTTTGCATCGGATGTTGCTTACAGCCGCAACAAAATCAATCGAGGTTTCAAGGAATTGATTTACGTTTTGGGTGCGGATCATGGTGGTTACGTCAAGCGCTTGGAAGCGGTCGCCTCTGCCATCGCGGGCAAAGGACAGATCGAAGTGGTATGTCGGCTTTGCCAATTGGTAAAACTTTATCGCAATGGAGAACCCGTGCGTATGAGCAAGCGGGCAGGGGAGTTTGTCACCTTGCGCGAGGTTGTAGAAGAAGTGGGACCAGATGTGGTTCGTTTCATGATGCTTTATCGCAAAAACGAAGCGCCGCTCGATTTTGACTTTGCAAAAGTGACCGAACAGTCAAAAGATAATCCAGTTTTCTATGTGCAATATGCTCACGCGCGGATTTGCTCGGTGCTGCGTAATGCTGAAACTGAAAGAATTGATCAGTCTACGGTTGATTATAGTCTGTTAACGGATGAAGCAGAATTAACCATAATTAGACGGTTAGCGAGTTATCCTAGGATGTTGGAAGGCGCTGCTGCAGCTCATGAGCCGCATCGGATTGCCTTTTACCTCTTTGAACTTGCCAGTGATTTCCACAGTCTTTGGAATAAGGGCAAAGAGTCGCCGCAATTACGATTTATTCTAAAAGATGATAATAGGACTTCAGCCACGCGCCTCGCTTTTTTGACTGCGATTCGCTATTGTTTAGCAAATGGTCTCCGAATCCTGGGTGTTACCCCGGTCGAGGAGATGTAATGAACGGAATAACTGTCAATGGATCAGAACTCTTCGAACGGCACTGACAAGCGCAATTGGCGCGAAAGGCTGGGCATTGGTTCAAAAGAATTACCCCGGGTTTCTGAAGAGTTCAGAGACGAGGAGCAAGAACTTGAAGCTACGGAAGCCGTGCGTGCGCCACCTACTCGTGCACCCAGTGCTGTAGCGAGACCCGCACCAATGGCTCCTCGACCCGCGCCAAAAGCGCCACGCATTATCGCTACAGCGGTCGAAGCCCCAAGGCGCGTTGCGCCAATCGTTCCAGATGCTCTCGCCGAAAAACTCAAAATCCAACGCGCTGCGGCTGAGCGTTTGGCTGAGCAACGCGTTCAAGCGGCTCGAGAGCGCGCAGAGGCGGCCAATGCAATCGATACACCAGCGGCAAGGCAAACTCCGCAATTGCGGACGTCCGAGCTTTCCAACGCACCAAAACCAAAGTTTACTTTCGCAGAAGAAGAACCACCAGCACGCGTTTCTCCGCCGCCAATTCCGCAACGCCAAATGGCACCTCCACCAATGCCGCAATCGCGCGCGGTTCCTCCACCTGTTTATCAACCACAGATGCAATCTCCTTTATCGCCACCTCGGCCAAATCTTGGCGGTGAACGACCTGTAATGCCACAGCGCACGATGCAACCGCCAACGCCAGCGCCACAAAATTACCAGCCGCAATATCGCCCGCAACCACTGGCCCAACCTCCGCAAGGCTATCGCCCGATTGATCCTTCAACCGGCTATCCATCTCAGCCGTCAATGAATCCCGCCTATAATCGCCAACAATATGGCGCACCTCCGCAGCAGAGCACCGGTCCTCGACTGGGTATGCCACCCCCTCAGCGTAATGATGATTTTGGCAACGAACCCGCTTTCGAGCAAGAACCAAGGCCAAATGCGCGAATGATGCGGCCACCGATGCGCCCGCAATTGCAAGCACCTCAACAAAGCGATGACTTCAACGATGATGTATTTGAACAACCAGCCGCGCGTCCAGCGCGCCGGGCCAGTGCCACTGAATACACGCAAGCGTATCGAGAAGTAGAGACTGGATATGAAGACGAGCCACGCCGCTCACGTATTCCCCTAGTGCTTTCGCTTCTTGGTCTTGCACTTGTTGCTGGTTTGGCTGGTTGGTACTTCACTGCCGGAAAATCCACCAATGTTGCCGTTACTGGTGCCACACCGCCAGTCATCGAAGCACCTGAGCAACCTGCCAAAGTTTCGGTAGAACCCGCCACTCCGGAAACCCAAACCAATGCCGCAAGTGCACCAAGCAAAAAACAAATCTATGATCGCATTGTGGGCGATCAAGAGGTCTTGGGCGGCCAACTCACACCAACTGAAGAAACCCCAATTGAGCCTGAAACCCAAAGCCAGCCTATTCCTGAACCTGCTGCTGGCAATGCTGATGAAGCTTTACCGCTGCCGCTTCCACCGCCTCCCGGTGATGGAACAGGAACGCAAGGCGCACTTCCATCTGACACCAATCAAGTTGTGGCGAATGTGACGCCAGCATCTGCAAACAGTGAGGAGACCGAGGCAATTGCCCCGGCTCCCGGCGATCTAACGAATTCTGTAGCGGCGAGTACTGAGCAGGCGACGCCGCCCACCGCAAAGCCTGCTGAATCTGAACAAATTTCCGAAGTTGAACCCGTTGTTGCGCTGAAGAAAAAATTAAAACCAACTGCAGCAACAAACACAAAACCAAAAGTTACAGCGACAAAGAATTTAGGTTCGAAGCCCGTCGTGCTCGTACCACCTGCGAAAAAAGCTGCCAAAGTTGAATCCGTTGCCCTCGAAGATAACAACGATGATTTGCCAGCTTCCGTAAACCCAATGCAAGATTCAAGTGGCGCAGAAATTGCGACGAACGAAATTGCAACACCAGCTGCACCGAAAAAAAAGCGGACCTTAGCTGACTTGTTCCGTGGCGAAAATGCCGCTGCCGCACCAGAAACCCAAGTTGCTGCAATCGAAGAGCCAAAAATCGCAGCACCAGTAGCACCAGCACCAAAGAAAATTGCTGCGGCACCTGAATCGTCGGTTTCCAGTGGTTATGTTGTTCAGCTTGCGTCATTCAAATCTCAGGCCGAAGCCAGTGCAGAATACAAACGTATGACCGCAAAACATAGCAGCATCCTTGGTGGCCTAAATTCTAACATCAACCAAGCAACTGTTGCAGGCAGCACACGCTATCGCTTGGCCCTTGGCCCACTCTCTTCCCGTGAGGCTGCTTCTCAGGTATGTAGCAAGCTGTTTGCCGCGGGCGAGCGCGATTGCCTCATCCGCAAACAATAAATTCCAATACTCTCTGCGCGGGGAAGTATTTAGAAAGTGACCAATGATTAAAGCCTTTATTACCGGTTGTTCAGGGTTGTTCCTTACACCCGAAGAAACCAAGTTTATGACTGCCCATCAGCCATGGGGTCTCATTCTCTTTAAACGAAACTGTCAAACTCCAGACCAACTCCGCGAATTGACGGAAAGTTTTCGCGCGGCTGTGGGCCGTAAAGACGCTCCAGTTTTTATTGACCAAGAAGGTGGGCGAGTTCAACGGTTAAGTCCGCAGTCGGGTCCATGGCGGCAGTATCCATCTGCACGTAGTTACGGCAAGTTGTTCGAGAATTGCCCACTCTTAGCGTTGCGTGCTACCCGTCATGTTGGTCGACTGATGGCCGAAGATTTGATGGACGCTGGAATTACCGCGAATTGTTTGCCAGTTCTCGATGTGCCCCAACCGTCGGGGCATGACGTTATCGGCAATCGTGCTTATGCATTGCGCAACGATCAGATCATGATTATCGCTCGGGCCCATACCGCTGGTTTAATGGATGGTGGTGTAATGCCCGTCATGAAACACATTCCCGGCCACGGTCGCGCCGAAGTGGATAGTCACTTAAGTCTACCTATTGTCAAAGCCACCCGCGCGGAATTGGAACAAGTTGATTTTCCACCCTTTGCCGCACTGGCAGACTTGCCAATGGCAATGACAGCCCATGTTGTTTATACAGCGTTGGATGCTGACAATCCTTGCACGACCTCTCGGAAAATCATCAGCGGGGTTATCCGAAAGTTGATCGGATTCCGCGGATTGTTAATGACAGATGATCTTTCAATGAAGGCTCTTTCAGGCACCAATAAGCAAAAAATTGACAAATCTTTGGCTGCCGGTTGTGACATTATTTTACATTGTGATGGCGTCTTGTCCGAAATGGAAGATGTTGCTGCTCACGTCGGTGAACTGAGCGGAAAATCAATGCAACGCGCAAAAATGGCACTCAAATCACGCCACAAGCCATTTAATTTTGAAAAGAAGATCGCACTTCAGGACCTTGAAGCGGTCTTGATGGGTTAAAAACCGGGGGATAAACCACAAGCGGCGCGGCGATTTTTGACCGCGACGGTTGGTTTCTCAGTGTATAGTTTTGTCTGTGTCAAACAATGTAACCACAACCGAACAGGAAATCTGGCCAGACGGCAACGTCGATCTGCGGGCAGCTACACCACTTGAGTCAGATAGTGATCTCTTGA
>JAYUOP010000016.1:0-5115 GCA_043760745.1 Hyphomicrobiales bacterium | reverse complement strand
GAACTTCTTGTAAAAACTCAACTGGACTAGTCTTGGCCATCTTCGTTCCTAATTTTGGCAGGGGCAGAAGGACTTGAACCCTCGGCCTATGGTTTTGGAGACCATCGCTCTACCAACTGAGCTATACCCCTACATTTCAACCGCGTAAACGATTGAAACTGATTAAACTTTTTTACACACAGCATTGAAAGTAAGCTTTTGGAGCCTAGTATTCAACCCAAACTGTGCGGAATTCGAACCATCTAAAGGAATGATGTCTGTTCGTCAACGGGTTGTCGTTGTTTTTATGATTTCACAAAATGAATTGGCCCTTGATAACTTCCAAGCTCAGTATCAGCTGTTAACAGCATCATTCCCTCGGAAATCGCTTGCGCCAACAATAGTCGGTCAAAAGGATCGCTATGGATAAGCGGTAAATTACCCAAAGACAGCGAATGTATTCCTTTTATCGGCAGTTCTTCATATCCGCTGCGGAGAAGTCCTGCTCGAAAACTTGCGACATCGACTTGAAAATCGCGCTTGTTCAGGGCTCGTTTTATTGCGATCTCCCAAATACTCACCGCACTGACCCAAAGAAAATTGGACTCATCAGACAGCATTTCTGCCGCTTCTTTCGGAAGCCGTTCACTTCGAAAAGCACTCCACAAGAGAATTTGCGTATCAACTAGTAGGTTCACTTTAAAGATTCTTTGATCTCTTCATCGTCAGATGTGCCGTAAAACATCACTTTTATCTCATCAGCAAACATCGTGTCGAAATCATCCGGAACTTCAAACTGGCCTTCCATGAACCCAATGCGTTGCGGTGGCTTTTCTGAGAATGGCACCACTTTCGCAATCGGCTTTCCAGCCTTCGCAATGATAAACGGCTCGCCGCTGGCCAGCCCTTCAAGGAGGCGCGACAAATGGGTCTTCGCTTCATGTATGTTAACAGTTTTCATATGGACTAAACTAATGAACTAAGTCTACTTAGTCAACCCCGCCCCGGCGCGCGCGTTTGAGTGCAATGATGATACCCGCAATAGCTCCCAAAACAAGTCCACCCAGCATCCAATAGGCCACAACAAACCCCGAATACCCCTCAAAACCACTCACACTTGCAAGTTCCGTGTAGCCAAGGCCGCCGGGCAATCCAAGACCAACACCAGCCACCGCCCCAAGCACAGACCCCAATATCCCAAACCCAAATGCGCGTGCCGCTGACATGCTCACTCAGGTAATCCAGCTAGGCGGTAGGCATTTTCCCAGAACTTAACATCCTCATCCCGTTGAAATGGGCGCGTGGCCATCCACGGCCCAAAGCGCCAACCCGGATCAGTTGCCAAATATGAGTTCACTTCGTGTTTGGCCTCGTCAACACGACCAAGTAACGCCAGCGCCACCGCCAAAATGCGCCGTGACAGGGTCCGGTAAGTTTCTTCGCGGGTTAAGGTTGCTACCGCCAGATCATATTGACCGCTGGCTATCTGCGCTTGCCCAAGCAACCATAAGTTCCATCCCGGCGGGTGGGGATCAAGCCGAAGAGCTGCTGCCGCTGATTCCAGTGCTGCGATAGGTTTTCCATCCAAAAACAAAAAATCAGACATAATAGAATGGGCGTCAGTATCATTGGGGTTCATGGCAATGGAAATTTGCATCTCCCGACGCGCCTCTTCCCACCGACCTTCATAAGCCAAAACAAATCCGTGCGCCCAGCGCGCACCCGCATCATTGGGATCAATTTTGATGGCTTTCTGCACTGATAGTAATGCCGCAGCACGGAATGATTCCGGAGGTGCCGCATATTGCAACCAACAGAATAACTGTGACAATCCAAGCCGCCAGTGCGCTTCACCATAATGAGGTTCAAGTGCCAATGCTTGGTTTAGGAGCGCAATCCCCTCTTCGTTGGCTGACTTTGATTGGGTCCAAAGATTTCTTGCCCGCACGCACAAATCATAAGCTAACAAATTTTCCGGGCGTGAACGATCGCCACGTTGACCAGATCCCAATCGGCCAACAATTGCCTCCACAGCACGTTTTGTAACCTCGTCTTGCAATTCGAATATGGTGGTCATTTCGCGGTCAAACCGCTCAGCCCAAACATGCCGTCCACCACCAGCCGCATCAATAAGCTGAACATTAATCCGCAAACGCTGCCCAGCCCGCCTTGCGCTGCCCTCTAGAATAAATTTAACGCCAAGATCATGAGCAATTTGGCGCACATCCGCAGGCTTTCCTTTGTAAGTAAAAACCGAGTTTCGGGCGATGACAAAAAAACCCGGCACATTGGAAAGATCGGTGATTATATCTTCCGTCAGTCCATCGACCAAATGCTCTTGCTCAGCATCGCTGCTCATATTGGCAAATGGCAGCACCGCAATGCTATGTTTATCCGGCGATGCCACCAACTTGGCCGGAAGGCTTTGCCCAAGACTGGCTAGCGCCGTAAGATAAAGCGGATCAGCCGATATGTCAGAAAAATTTGTCATCCTCACTCCGGCAATCCGGCGAGGCGGTAACCTTGGATCGCACATTTCACACTCAAAAGATCCACAATTGCGACTGAACTTGCCCACTGCGTGATGGTCCAGTCCGGGTTTTCAGCCATGAACGACGCCGCTTCCACTTTTGCTTGTTCAGTTCTGCCACTTAACGCGAGAGCTGCCGCTAGCACACGGCGGGCAACGGATTGGCGAACTTCCGGTTGATCCAGCGTTTTCACAGCATCTTCATACTGGCCAAGTTCAATTTGAATTTCGCCCATGGTCCAATAGTACCATGCGTTTGCACGTGGATTTAGACGAAAGGCTTGGTACATGTGCATCAAGGCTTCTTGAAATTTACAAATCCTTAATTTGTAATCCGCCATGGAAGCAAGGGCATCCGCATCATTGGGGTTCATCTCCAGAGATTTGGTAAATGCTTTGCCAGCTTCATCCCACTGATGATCATACATCAATACAAAGCCTTGTATGCTGAATGCATTTGCGTCTCGTGGATCGAGGGCCACAGCCTTATTCGCCTGGACCAGAGCATTCTTTAGATAATCATTACTTCCATCACCATAATGTAGCCCCGAAAACAAATGAGTCATGGCAAACTCGTAATGGGCTTCGGCATAGTTAGGATCCAAAGAAATCGCTTTTTGAAGGTTTGCATGGGCAGCTCTGTTTGCGGATTTGGAAACCAACCATTGTCCTCTTGACTTCACACAGAGATCATAAGCCTCGATATTAGACGTGCGATATTTTTCGAAAACCGGACCAGACGTGAGCTTGCCTGTAATGGCTTCCACTACGCGCCGCGTCACCTCATCTTGAACTGCAAAAATATCGGCCAATTCGCGGTCAAAACGCTCCGCCCAAATATGGTTGCCGCCCTCAAAAGCATCAATCAATTGTACATTGATCCGCAACCGCTGCCCTGCTCGCCGCGCACTGCCTTCGAGAATGTATTTAACGCCGAGATCATGCGCTATCTGGCGCACGTCAGTAGGCTTGCCTTTGTAAGCAAACACCGAGTTACGGGCGATGACGAAGAATCCGGGCACGTTGGAAAGATCAGTGATAATGTCTTCCGTCAGACCATCCGTGAAATGTTCATGCCCCGCCTCCCCGCTCATATCGACGAAGGGTAAAACTGCAATGCTATTGTTGGCGGGTGCTGCCATTAATTTTGCAGGAACACTCGTGCCAAGACTGGCAAGTGCTGTAAGATACAGCGGGTCAGCATGTAAACTATTGGTTACGTTCGACTCTTGCAATTTGTAATCTACCCGGCCAAAATTCAGCCAAGTATTGCGCTATACATTTCATTCCGTAAAGTGCATTGTTCAATTCTGAAACGACGGATCCCATGATGGAATTCATAAAGCAATATCAAACCTTGGTTTCGGCATCGGCAGCACTTTTAGCTTCGCTCGTGGCTTTTACTGGCGTGATCTACTCCCAATACCGTGTTGCGAAAATCGCTGAAATTGGCCGCGCTCATCAAGAAAAAATGTCAAAAGAACAGGGCGAGCGCGCAAAGAATTCTGAACGCAATTCGTTTCAAAATGCCATCCTCGGAGAACTTGCAGCTTTGCAAACCGCGATCGCCAGCGCTCTGCGGATTTTAAGTGCGCAAATTTCCATTGCCGAGGAAATGGCCAAACAAAATATCGGCAAGCGAACTCAGCCGCGCATTTCGTTTCGCTTTGTAACCCCAGTGTTTGATAGCCACGTCGCGCGCATTGGCATTCTCACACCTGAGCTTTCGTTTAAAGTGTCAAACTTGTATGGCCAAATCAAAGCGCTCGCCACCAACACCCAAGACCAGGTGCCAGAAATGGAAGCCAGCATGGCAGGCCAAGTCATGACCTCCGTTAAAAATTCGCTGCTGAAATTGGATGCCGATATTCAGGAGTTGCAAGCAGCACTGAAAGAAACGTCAACTAAATAAAACTTCACTTCCCGCAAGCCGCAGCCCAAGTCTTCACATCTTTTGTAACCGGCAACATAAGATTTTCACTGCCGATGCTGGCTTTAAAATTCTTGGCCTTAGCGAGCGCCCCGCGGAAGTCTGCCGATTGAGAATCGGCTAATTGCCCATCCACCAGCCAAGTGCCATACATTTCACCGCCATAGCTGAGTTTCATAATGGCAAAAGAATAAGCCACGCCGCTAATTTTAACGGTGAAGTCGCGCGTTTCGCTCAACATCGCTTTGGCCGCAATCTTTGCTTCAATATCAGCGAAGGTAAAATTAACACCGCCCGCCACATCGCAATCAATACTGGCCGCAAAGCATTCCTCGCCGCAGCTTTCATGAAACGTAACTTGTAATGAAGGTCGCTTATCGTCGCCATTAAGTGCTGTTACATAATTAGGCGTTTCAGCAACCGCAGGAACAGCGGCCAAAAACATCCCAATAGCAATAAATGCAACACAGCGGATCATGCGCAAAACTTAAGCCCAGAAGAAAGCTTTTACAATAGCCACAAAAAACAAACGGGCGGCACAAATGGCCGCCCGCTAAACTTCAACTTATGTCGAAAACTTAATCTGTAATCGCTGCAACGACGCCGGCACCGACGGTGCGGCCGCCTTCACGGATAGCAAAGCGAAGCTTTTCTTCCATGGCGATTGGTGTAATCA
>JAYUOP010000015.1:0-13554 GCA_043760745.1 Hyphomicrobiales bacterium | reverse complement strand
TCATCTTTTCGATAATCGGACGCAGATCCTTTGCTTTTGGCAAAGTGGTCACAATTTGCTCATGCTTGATCAGCGACGCCGACATGTTTGCAAACATCGCAAGACGATGTGGAACCGTGCGGTTTAACCGCCGACCTTTAAATCCATGACGCATAACTGTTCTCCTTCAACTCAAGTCCCGCTGTAATTTCAGCAGTATAATTCAATCAATAATGGGTTTCAAACTTTTTAGCGAGATCTTCAATGTTTTCTGGCGGCCAGTTCGGCACTTCCATACCCAAATGGAGACCCATTTGCGCTAAAACTTCCTTGATTTCGTTCAAAGACTTACGACCAAAGTTCGGCGTGCGGAGCATTTCGGCTTCGGACTTCTGAATAAGATCGCCAATGTAGACAATGTTGTCGTTCTTCAGGCAGTTTGCGGAACGAACCGAAAGTTCAAGCTCATCAACCTTCTTGAGAAGGGCAGCATTAAATTCAAGCTCAGGACGCGCTTCTTCAACCACAGCCTTTGAAGGCTCAGCGAAGTTGATGAATACGGTCAATTGATCCTGCAGAATGCGCGCAGCATAAGCTACTGCATCTTCCGGGGTCATTGAACCATTGGTTTCAACGTTCATCACCAACTTATCATAGTCAAGAATTTGGCCTTCGCGGGTGTTCTCAATCTTGTAAGACACACGGCGAACTGGGGAATAAATCGAGTCAATTGGGATCAAGCCAATTGGCGCATCTTCCGGCCGGTTGCGCTCGGATGGGGCATAGCCTTTACCGTTATTCACGGTGAATTCCATACGCACTTCCGCACCTTCATCGAGGGTGCAAATCACATGCTCAGGGTTCAAAACTTGAATATCAGCAGTTTGCTGAATGTCTCCAGCGCGCACAACGCCCGGTCCTTCTTTGCGCAAAGTAACGCGCTTTGGTCCATCAACATGCATCGCCAAAGCGATTTCTTTAATGTTAAGGATCATGTCGGTCACATCTTCGCGCACACCTGGCATCGAAGAAAACTCATGCAACACACCATCAATCTGAACTGAAGTGATTGCTGCGCCTTGGAGAGAAGACAGCAGAATACGACGCAGCGCATTTCCGAGCGTTGTGCCGAAGCCACGCTCCAAAGGCTCTGCAGTCAATGTCGCAATACGACGGCGATCGCGGCCAGGCTGAATATCTAGCTTGCCGGGGCGGATCAATTCCTGCCAATTTTTTTGATTCACATGCATATGTATTTTTCCCTTTTGCCTCTGACGATCATTGGACCGTCACACAGGGTTTATATTTGGCGGCACAAACTGGGTTGCGCCGCCTGATTCTTCGAAAGACTAGATGCGGCGACGCTTCGGTGGGCGGCAACCATTGTGTGGAATTGGGGTAATGTCGCGGATCGACGTTACTTGCAAACCAACCGACTGCAAAGCGCGAAGAGCTGATTCACGGCCAGAACCTGGACCCGTTACTTCAACTTCAACGGTACGCATACCGTGCTCCATAGCAGCGCGAGCAGCTTGCTCACCAGCCAACTGAGCAGCATAAGGGGTCGATTTACGCGAACCCTTGAAACCCATTTTACCAGCCGATGCCCAGACAATTGTATTGCCTTGAACGTCAGTGATCGTGATCATGGTGTTGTTGAACGAAGAGTTCACATGCACCATGCCAGATGAAATGTTTTTGCGCTCTTTACGACGTGGACGAGCAGCTTCTTTTGCCATTATCTAATACCCTTATTTCTTCTTGCCGGCGATTGCTTTTGCCGGACCTTTACGGGTGCGCGCGTTCGTATGGGTACGCTGACCGCGAACCGGCAGGCCCTTACGATGGCGTAAACCACGATAGCAACCCAAGTCATTGAGACGCTTGATGTTCATGGATACTTCGCGACGAAGATCACCTTCAACCGTGTAGTCACGGTCGATGATTTCGCGGATCGCCAAAATTTCAGCATCGCTCAGCTCGTTAACGCGCTTCGAATGCGGAATTTTGATTTCATCGCAGATCGTCACTGCATTCACAGGGCCGATACCATGGATATACCGCAGTGAAATCACTGCGCGTTTGTTTGTCGGAATATTGACACCAGCAATACGGGCCACTCGTTATCTCCTAAGCTTTTCAAGAACTTAATGTCCTGATGCTTCTTATTTATTACCATTCTCGTTCGACTACCTAAAGGCGCAAGGCCGCACCTGAGGAACAAGAATTCCTTAAGCCAGCCTGTTATCGGACTAAGATTGAGCGGGTCTTAGAGTGGAATCGCTTACGCGTCAACCCGAATGAACCGAAAATCAGTCTTTTAACGCTTCAAGTACTTCAGCAATATGACGGGTCACCTTTGAGATGTCCGCCATACCGTCAATCACGTGCAAATTGCCCTGTTCCCGGTAGTGAGATACCAAGGGGGCCGTCTGTTTATTGTAAACGGAAAGTCGGTCACGGACCGTTTTTTCGTTGTCGTCAGCGCGACGCGTAAACTCTTGCGAGCCACAGACGTCACAAATTCCATCCTTCTTTGGCTTGGCGAATTGGTCATGATAACCCTTCCCACAAGACTTACAGGTAAAACGACCAGCGATACGGGCAACGAGCGCCTCATCATCAACCTTCATCTCAATCACAGCGTCTAACTTACTTTTGCGATTCTGCAACATCAAATCGAGCGCTGTCGCTTGGGCTGGCGTGCGCGGAAAACCGTCAAACACCACACCATTTGAAACATCTGACTGATCCATGCGTTCTGCAACAATCGCCAAAATTACGTCGTCGGAAACCAGATCCCCGCGGTCCATGATGATCTTAGCTTTCACACCAACCGCAGTGCCAGCTGAAATCGCAGCTCGCAGCATATCACCCGTGGATAGTTGCTTCATGCCGAAGCGATCTTCCAAGAGCTTTGCCTGCGTTCCTTTGCCAGCGCCCGGAGGCCCGAGCAAAATTATGTTCATTTGCCTTTGCCTCTGAGCTTAGACTTTTTGATCAGGCCTTCGTATTGCTGGGACAAGAGATGTCCTTGAATTTGCGCCACAGTATCCATCGTCACACTCACAACAATCAACAGCGACGTGCCACCGAAGTAGAATGGTATTCCTGAGTATCCAATAAGGAGCTCTGGCAACAAACAGACCAGCGTGATGTAAAGCGCACCAAGCAAAGTAATGCGGGTCAGCACGTAATCAATGTATTCTGCGGTGCGATCGCCGGGACGAATCCCCAAGATGAAACCGCCATACTTCTTCAAGTTTTCCGCGGTCTCTTTCGGATTGAACATGATCGAGGTGTAGAAGAAGCAGAAGAAAATAATCAAAATCGAATAGAGCAGCAAGAACAACGGCTGGCCATGTCCAAGCAAGGCGGTAAGCGAGTTTAACCAGGTTGGTCCCTGCCCGGCAGAGAAATTCGCAACGGTAATCGGCAACAACAGCAATGATGATGCAAAAATCGGTGGAATAACGCCAGCCGTATTCAGCTTCAAAGGCAAATGCGAGCTTTCGCCTTGGAACACTTTCATGCCCACTTGCCGTTTTGGATATTGGATCAACAATCGGCGCTGCGCCCGCTCAAACAAAACAATAAACGCAATCACAGCAATCGCCATAATGACGATACCAAAGATTACAAAAACCGACATTTGCCCCGTACGGCCAAGCTCAAGCATAGCCGCAATGCCACCCGGCAACCCGGAAACAATACCAGCAAAAATGATCAATGAAATACCATTGCCAATGCCGCGAGCGGTGATCTGCTCACCCAACCACATCAAGAAAACAGTACCGCCAGTAAGCGTGATAACAGTGGTTGCCCGGAAGAACATGCCGGGATCAGTAACCAAACCGCCCTGCCCTTCAAGCCCAACGGCAATGCCATAAGACTGCAAAATCGCCAGAGCGACTGTACCGTAACGCGTATATTGGTTGATTTTCTTGCGACCAGACTCGCCCTCTTTCTTGAGTGCTTCAAGATGGGGCGAAACAGTTGTCATAAGCTGAATAATAATCGACGCCGAAATATACGGCATGATATTGAGTGCGAAAATCGCCATTCGCCCCAAAGCGCCACCGCCCAAACCATTCACCCAGCCTAAAATGCCGGATGAGCTCTGTTGTGCAAATTTTGCTAATGTTACGGGGTCAATCCCGGGCATAGGAATATACGTTCCCAGCCGGTAAACAATTAACGCGCCTAGGGTAAACCATATCCGGCGTTTCAAATCTTCCGATTTGGCTAGTGCGCCGAAATTTAAGTTTGCTGCAAGTTGTTCAGCCGCCGATGCCATATTGTATCCTCACGTTTTCCCCCGACCACATGTGGGGCCGGTTGATAACGCAATCAACCTTATTTATGTTCAGAAGGTGCTTCCACCGGACGCAAAACCTTAACACTACCACCAGCTTTTTCAACCGCTGCAATAGCACTCTTGCTTGCGTAAAATACTTCAGCGTTGATTGCTGTTTTGATTTCACCCTTGGCGAGCAAACGAACGCCGCCAAGAACTCGCGTAATCACCCCAGCAGCAATCAAGCTCGCAACTGTCACAGCTTTCGCATCAAGACGCTTCGCATCGATTGCGATTTGAACTTGTGACAAGTTCACTTCGTTGTAATCAACCTGGTTTGGCTTGTTGAAGCCGCGCTTTGGCAAACGCCGATAAATTGGCATCTGTCCGCCTTCGAAGCCAGGCTTAGCGCCGCCCTTACGAGCAGTTTGACCCTTGCCACCGCGACCGGCAGTCTTGCCTAAGCCTGAACCAATACCGCGACCAACGCGCTTGCGGATCTTGCGGGCGCCGGCATTATCGGCAATCTCATTGAGTTTCATATCTTTAGATCCTTGAACTTAATCAACAACGCGAACGAGATGCGCCACTTTAGCAATCATACCGCGCACCGCTGCTGTATCTTCCAATGTCGAACGACGGTTCATCTTGTTGAGCCCGAGGCCAACAAGTGTAGCGCGTTGATCAGCAGGACGACGCTGTGGGCTTGCAATTTGCATAACCGTTACTGTTTTGCCAGCATTTGCCATAACCATCAATCCTCAAACTTATTCTGCAGCTGCTGCTTCAGGACCGCGGCCCCGCAACACTTCAGCCACTTTTTTACCACGACGCGCTGCAACTGAGCGCGGGCTATTCTGCAAATTCAACGCATCAAACGTGGCGCGAACCATGTTGTATGGGTTTGATGAACCCTTAGATTTTGCCACAACGTCTTGAACGCCAACGGCTTCAAACACAGCGCGCATTGGACCACCGGCGATGATGCCAGTACCAGCCGGAGCTGAACGAAGTGTAACCTTACCAGCGCCCCAACGACCATCGATGTCGTGATGCAAAGTGCGGCCTTCCTTCAAAGGAATGCGAACCAAAGCGCGCTTGGCGCTTTCCGTTGCTTTGCGAACTGCTTCCGGAACCTCACGGGCCTTACCGTGACCAAAGCCAACACGGCCTTTTTGATCGCCAACAACAACCAATGCTGCGAAGCCAAAGCGCTTACCGCCCTTGACCACTTTCGCAACGCGATTGATGTGGACCAGCTTGTCAATAAACTCGCTGTCCCGCTCTTCGCGGTTGTCCTTGCGTTCTCCGCCACGTTCGCTGCGCTCTTTAGCCATGTCTCAAGTCTTCCTATTCGAATTTAGACGTTTTAGAAATTCAGGCCGCCTTCGCGAGCTGCTTCCGCCAACGCTTTTACACGTCCATGATAGATGTAGCCGCCGCGATCAAACACAACATCCTTGATGCCTGCTTTGATGGCGCGTTCTGCAACCAGTTTGCCGATAAGTGCGGCAGCTGACGTATCAGCACCGGTCTTCTTAGCGGCTCTAAAATCTGCTTCCATCGAAGATGCAGACGCAACAGTTACGCCGCGTGCATCATCAATGATTTGCGCGTAGATATTCTTGCTCGACCGAAACACGGAAAGTCGCGGGCGTAAATTACCACGCGCGGCTAGCGTCTTGCGAACGCGAGCTGTGCGGCGTGCTAATGGTGTCATGTTAGTAGCCATTTAAATCACCCGTTATTTCTTCTTGCCTTCCTTGCGGAAGATGTATTCGCCAGCATACTTAATGCCCTTGCCTTTGTAAGGCTCTGGACCACGATAGTCGCGGATTTCCGCTGCTACCTGACCGACGCGCTGCTTATCAATGCCGCTGACTACGATTTCCGTAGGCTTCGTCACTTTGATTTCAATACCAGCTGGAACTTCATAGTTCACATCATGGCTGTAGCCCAAATTGAGCTGTAATACTTTGCCCTGGAGAGCGGCGCGATAACCAACACCGGTGATTTCCAAAGTTTTGGAATAACCATCGGTTACACCCTTGACCAAGTTCGCCACCAAAGTACGGGACAAGCCCCAAGCCGAACGGGCTTGCTTGGTTTTGTTGATCGGATCAACCTTGATCGCACCATTTTCCATCTTGGCGAGAACCTGATCAATTAAGACCAAGGAAAGCTCACCCTTCGGACCCTTTACGGCAACCGCTTGACCATTAACGGTCGCAGTAACACCGGCAGGAATAGGAACAGATTTTTTACCAATACGAGACATTTCCGCGAACCCTTAGAATACCGTGCAGAGAACTTCGCCACCAACATTTTGGTTGCGCGCATCTGAATCGGACATAACACCCTTCGGCGTAGACAGAATAGAAATGCCAAGGCCATTGTAAACCGTAGGCATTGTATCAACTGAAGTGTAAACCCGGCGACCAGGCTTAGACACCCGATGGATTTCCTTGATTACCGGAGCGCCATCAAAATACTTCAATTCAATTTCAATTTCAGCCTTGTTGCCATCTTGCTTTACTGTCGTGAAACCACGAATGAAGCCTTCATTTTGCAACACAACCAAAACCCGCTCGCGCAAGCTGGAAGCCGGTGTTACCACCTTTGACTTGCCACGCTCCTGCGCATTACGAATGCGGGTGAGCATATCACCAATCGGATCGGTTAAACTCATCTTTTATGCTCCTTACCAGCTCGACTTGACCATGCCGGGAACCATGCCCTGGCTGGTCAATTCACGAAGAGCCAGACGCGACATCTTCAATTTTCTATAATAGGCCCGAGGACGACCCGTCAATTCACAACGATTGCGAATGCGTGTCTTGGCGGTGTTGCGCGGCATTTCAGCAAGTTTCAAAGTTGCTGCAAACCGATCCGCCATTGGCGTTTCTTTGTTTTGAATGATTGCTTTCAAGCGAGCACGCTTGGGAGCGGCTGCCTTCACCATACGGCGGCGCTTTTCATTCTTTTCGATCGAGCTGGTTTTTGCCATCGGGGCTTCCTTAGTTCGTCAATTCCATTCCGTTACGCTGCAAGCTTGCGCGTGCTGCGACGGAATGGGAAGTTAAAGGCTTCAATCAATGCGCGTGCTTCGTCATCAGACTTAGCAGACGTACAGATCACCACATCCATACCCCAAATCCGATCAATCTTATCATAATCGACTTCAGGGAAAATCAAGTGTTCTTTAATACCCATTGCAAAGTTGCCATGGCCATCAAAACTCTTATCCGACACGCCGCGGAAATCGCGTACCCGTGGCAGAGCAATCGTAATGAAACGATCTAAGAATTCATACATGCGAACCTTACGCAAAGTAACCTTCGCACCAATCGCTTGGTTTTCACGGATCTTAAACTGCGCAATAGCTTTGCGGGTTTTGGTGATCATGACCTTTTGGCCAGCAATCTTTTCCAATTCAGAAGCAGCTACAGTAACCAATTTCGAATCCTGAGTACCTTCACCAACGCCCATATTCAGAACGATTTTGGTGATCTTCGGAATCTGCATCACGTTCTTATAACCAAATTGCTCCATGAGCTTGGCCTTCACAACATCATTATAATGTGTTTGTAAACGCGGCGTATATCCATCAGGCACGCGTGCAACTGCACCCGCTACCGGACCAGAAGAAGATGTTTCCTTCTTCGCGGCTTTCGCCTGCTTTGCCACTTTCGGCTTCTTATCCTCAGCCATCAATTACCTCCCCAGAGCGCTTGGCGAAGCGAACTTTTTTGCCATCAGCCAAGGTCTTGTAGCCAGCCCGCGTTGGTTTGCCATCTTTTGGATCACGCAAAGACAAGTTGGAAATATGAATTGGCATATCCTTATTGATAATGCCGCCTTCTTGCGTTGCTGTTTGGCGTGTATGGCGTTTAGCCGTATTCACACCACCAACAACCGCACGGTTTTCGTCAGGAATAACACGCAAGACTTCGCCTTGTTTGCCCTTGTCCTTACCAGCAGTGACAACAACCTTGTCACCCTTCTTAATTTTCAGCTTCGCTGCCATCACAACACCTCCGGCGCCAGCGAGATAATCTTCATTTGGTTCTTGCCGCGCAATTCGCGTGGCACGGGTCCGAAGATACGGGTACCCACTGGTTCGCCTTGTGCATTGATCAACACAGCAGCGTTCCGGTCAAAGCGAATGGTAGAACCATCAGCCCGACGAATATCTTTTGCGGTACGAACCACAATCGCCTTCATCACGCTGCCTTTTTTAACGCGGCCGCGCGGAATAGCTTCTTTCACAGAAACCACGATCACATCGCCAACGCCTGCATATCGGCGCTTAGAACCGCCCAACACTTTAATGCACTGCACGCGGCGGGCACCAGAGTTGTCGGCTACATCGAGGTTCGTTTCTTGTTGGATCATCAGATCACCTATTCAACAGCAGAAAAAAATCTGCTTATACAAATTAATTAAGCCTTGTCCGCCGCAACCGTCTCAAGAAGAACCCATTTCTTCTGCTTTGAGATTGGCCGGGTTTCCTCAATCCGAACAACATCGCCAGTCTTAGCAAGGTTGGTTTCATCATGAGCATGATACTTCTTTGACAGACGAACCGTCTTTTTCAACACCGGGTGGCGCAGACGACGTTCAACTTTGACCACGATGGTCTTGTCATTCTTGTCGCTAACGACAACACCTTGCAGGACGCGCTTCGGCATCTTCTATCTCCTACTTCGCTTGAGCGTTTTGCGATTGTGCTGTCTTAAGACGAGCAATATCGCGACGCACTTTGCGAATACGTGATGTGTTATCAACCGAGCCAGTTGCCCGTTGAAAACGCAAATTGAATTGTTCTTTCTTCAACTTCAGAACTTCGTCCTTCAGTTGGTCGGCAGTAAGTGCTTTTACATCAGTCATTTTCATGGTCAAAACACCCTCTTATTCTTCACCAAGGCGCGCAACAAAGCGGCACTTGATTGGAAGCTTTGCCGCAGCCAGCGTCAATGACGCTTCAGCAACAGCACGTGGAACACCATCCACTTCAAAAATTACGCGGCCGGGCTTAACCCGCGCTGCCCAATATTCAGTCGAGCCTTTACCAGAACCCATCCGAACTTCCGCAGGCTTCTTCGATACTGGAACGTCTGGGAACACACGGATCCACACACGGCCAGCACGCTTCATACCACGCGCAAGCGCACGACGAGCAGCTTCAATTTGACGAGCAGTCAAACGATCAGGCTCAAGCGCCTTCAAACCAAACGCACCGTAATCCAGCGTGTTGCAGCTTGTCGACTTACCGTGAATACGACCCTTATGGGCCTTCCGGTATTTTGTTTTCTTTGGTTGCAGCATTTAGGGCTACCTCAACTCTTCACTTAAGCGTTCGCACCGTCGCGGTCGCGACGTGGCGGACGACTGGCTTCACCAGATGTATCATTCATGCGCTTATCCTGCGCCATTGGATCATGCTCAAGAATTTCGCCCTTGAAGATCCAAACCTTAACACCATTGGTGCCATAGGCCGTATGAGCAGTTGCAACGCCATAGTCAATATCAGCGCGCAAAGTATGCAACGGAACGCGACCTTCACGATACCATTCAATACGCGCAATTTCTGCACCACCAAGACGACCCGAGCAGGTAATCTTAATACCCTCAGCGCCAAGACGCTGAGCGGATTGAACGGAACGCTTCATAGCACGGCGGAAAGCCACACGGCGTTCGAGTTGTTGCGCGATGCTTTCAGCAACAAGTGTTGCATCAACTTCGGGCTTGCGAATTTCAACAATGTTCAGATGAACTTCTGAACCCGTCATATCAGCAACTTTTTTGCGCAGCTTTTCAATGTCTGCACCCTTCTTGCCGATAACAACGCCCGGACGAGCCGAGTAAATTGTAACGCGGCACTTCTTGTGAGGGCGCTCGATCAAGACCTTGGCAACGCCAGCTTGTTTGAGTTCTTCCTTCAAGTAGGCGCGAATTTTGATGTCTTCATGGAGCAGACGACCGTAATCACGGCTGTTTGCGAACCAGCGGCTGTCCCAAGTCCGGTTAATACCAAGACGCAGACCAATTGGATTGACTTTTTGACCCATCAGGCCGCCTCCTTCACTTCCCGAACGACGATTGTCAATTCGCTGAAGAATTTCTGAATTTTGCCAACGCGCCCACGGGCACCTGGCATGAACCGCTTCATCACCAGGTTCTTACCAACCCATGCTTCTGAAACGATCAAATTATTAATGTCGAGGTCATGATTGTTCTCGGCGTTCGCAATTGCGGACTCCAAAGTCTTCTTCACATCCTTAGCGATCCGGCGGCGGGAGAATGTCAACTCAGCCAAAGCTTTGTTCACTTTCATGCCACGAATAATGGTCGCTAACTCGTTCAACTTGCGTGGAGAAATGCGGATCGACCGGGTAATGGCCTTCGCCTCATTGTCTGGCAGCGCGCGTGCTGTTTTTGACTTGCTCATGATGTTTTACTTCGACGATTTCTTGTCAGAGGTGGAATGGGTTTTAAAGGTCCGCGTAGGTGCGAACTCACCAAGCTTATGTCCAACCATTTCTTCCGAAATGATCACAGGGATAAACTTGTTACCGTTGTGTACTTGAAACGTCAGTCCAACAAATTGCGGCAAAACAGTAGAGCGACGGCTCCAAGTCTTGATTGCAACATTGCGTCCCGCGTTGCGAGCAACATCGGCCTTCTTTAAGAGATATCCGTCTACAAACGGACCTTTCCAGAGCGAACGAGCCACGTGCTACCCCTTACTTCGATTTTTTACGTTCATGGCGGCTACGCACAATGAACTTATTGGTTGATTTATTAGAACGTGTCTTCTTGCCCTTCGTAGGTTTACCCCACGGAGTCATCCAGTGCATACCGCCATTGGTACGGCCGCCGTTTGGATGGTCGACCGGGTTCCGAGCAATACCGCGTGATACTGAACGAGCACCTTTCCAGCGGGCGCGACCAGCCTTACCAACAACTTCGTTGATATGGTCAGGATTAGAAACAGCGCCAATGGTAGCCATGCAGGTTGAAGCAACTTTCCGGGTTTCGCCGGACTTCAACTTCAACAAGACAAAACCTTGGTCGCGGCCAGCAAGCATTGCGTAACCACCAGCTGAGCGGGCAAGAATGCCGCCTTTGCCTGGCTTGGTTTCAATGTTGTGAACAATCGTTCCGACTGGAATGTTACCCATTGGCATTGCGTTGCCGGGCTTCACGTCCACGTTTTGGCCAGAAATAACAGTGTCGCCAATCGCCAAGCGTTGAGGCGCCAAGATGTAAGACAGCGTACCATCTTCATACTTGATCAGCGCAATAAAGCCTGTGCGGTTTGGATCATATTCCAGACGTTCTACAACGGCTGGCATATCAAATTTAACGCGCTGGAAGTCAACCAAGCGATACGCCTGTTTATGACCACCACCGATACGACGTGATGTAATGCGACCCGTATTCGAACGGCCACCAGATTTGGTCATGCCTTCGACGAGCGATTTTACTGGCTTGCCCTTGTAGAGCATGCTGCGATCAACCTGAACAAGGTGACGGCGGCCGGCGCTGGTAGGATTGAATTTTTTAAGTGCCATTTTTTATGCTCACACCACTCAGAGGCCGGTCGTCACATCAAGCCGGTGACCTTCTTCTAGGGTCACATAAGCGCGCTTGATATCGCTCAACAAAGCCAACTGGCCCTTGAAACGACGCTGCTTACCTTTGCGGATCAACGTGTTGACTGCCTTAACTTTCACACCAAAAAGACCTTCAACAGCCTTCTTGATTTGGGGTTTCGTCGCCGTTTTCTTCACAGTGAACACAACCTGATTGTGCTCGGAAACCAAAGTTCCCTTTTCTGTGATCGCTGGGCTGCGAATAATATCGTAATACTGTTCTTTGCTCATTTGAAGCGAGCCTCCAGTGCTTCTACGGCGGCCTTGGTCAAGACCAAGTTCTTGCGACGCAGGATGTCATAAACGTTGATGCCTTGAATTGGCAGAATATCAACATTTGGCAAGTTACGAGCAGCGTTCGCAAAACCTTCGTTCAACAATGCGCCGTCAATAATCAGCACATTGCTCCAACCCAGCTTTTCAAAAGCTTGCTTAACAAACTTTGTCTTTGCGAGCGAAACTTCAGCTTTGTCCAAAATGATGAGCTCGGAAGCTTTCACTTTAGCGGAAAGCGCATGGCGCAAACCAAGAGCACGAACCTTCTTGTTCAAGCTGGTCTCATGGCTGCGGAAGCGCGGGCCGAATGCCTTACCACCACCAACAAAGATACCTGCTTTACGCGAACCATGTCGAGCTCCGCCGCCACCCTTCTGGTTGCCCAGCTTTTTGGTGGTACGGTTGATTTCCGCACGGGTCTTGGTCTGATGTGTGCCCTGCTGGCGCTTGTTCAGCTGCCACTGGACCACACGGTGCAAGATGTCGGACCGTGGCTCAAGACCAAAAATGTGGTCCGCGAGCTCAACGGAACCGGCGGCTCCTGCTTCAATGTTTATCATATCCGTTTTCATAACGGGGTTACTCCTTCACCAGCTCGGCAGCCACTTCAGGCTGGGCTGTAAATGCGCCGGGGCGTGGAGCAGAGTCAGGCAGTTTCCGCTTAACAGCGTCCCGCACCGAAACCCAACCGCCCTTGCTGCCGGGAACTGATCCCTTAACCAAGATCAGTCCACGATCCTTATCTGTCCGCACCACAACAATATTTTGTGTGGTAACAGTTTCATCACCGAGGTGACCAGGCATTTTCTTGCCTTTAAATACCTTGCCCGGATCTTGACGGTTACCCGTCGAACCGATCGAACGATGGCTTACGGATACGCCGTGCGTTGCACGAAGACCCTTAAAGTTCCA
Source organism: Hyphomicrobiales bacterium (assembly GCA_043760745.1). GTDB lineage: Bacteria > Pseudomonadota > Alphaproteobacteria > Rhizobiales > Aestuariivirgaceae > Aestuariivirga. Next base: position 432 of record JAYUOP010000015.1, on the reverse strand, counting down.
ACGCTTCATACCGCCGGCAAAACCTTTACCCAAGCTTGTGCCTGTGACATCCACAAACTGCCCGGCCACGAAGTGATCAACGGTCACTTCAGCACCAACTGGCATTGTGTTATCTGCACTCACCCGGAATTCCTGAAGCTTACGCTTCGGTTCAACCATGGCAGCGGCGAAATGGCCACGCTCAGCGCGTGTCATCCGCTTGATCTTTGGAACGCCAACACCCAGCTGTAACGCTGTGTATCCGTGCTTATCTGCTGTTTTATGCGCAACAACTTGGCAGTGATCCACTTTTAACACGGTGACTGGAACAACTGTTCCCTCTTCCGTGTAAATTCGTGTCATTCCCAACTTAACTGCGATGAGACCAGAACGCATCGCTTCACTCCTAGAAAGCTCGTTAGAGCTTGATTTCAACATCAACACCGGCAGCCA
>JAYUOP010000014.1:0-40974 GCA_043760745.1 Hyphomicrobiales bacterium | reverse complement strand
GACCCACGTCAGGGCGAGATAACGTGAAGGATCATTGCGAAAAATAATGCCGACAAAAATTGTAACTAAAGCATTGGTAATTAAAACATTGCTAGCTTGCTCAAACATCGGAGAAACCTGCTCTGGTTTCAAACCGGCCAACGAGAACAGAGCCCGATTGGGTTCTTTTCCTGACTTAGTATCCAATGTCGAGTTTCCCGTCAGCACGTTTTGCATTCCCCCGAAGCAATTTATCACTTAACAACAGATAACCGGAAAGACTTGCACTTCTGTTAATCCTTTGAAAAGAATTGGATCGATGTTACCAAATAGTGAACAATCGAAAACGTCAAAAAATCTGAAGTATTGAAAAGACATCAAATGGCACATCAAGTATCTGAGAAATCACTAAGACTTTCAGCTCTCCGCAGTGAACTCAAAAAACGCAAATTGACAGGATTTATTGTGCCTCGCCAGGATGAATTCCAAGGCGAATACGTGGCTGCGTACGCCGAACGATTGCGCTGGCTTACAGGGTTTGCCGGTTCTTGGGGCACGGCCATAATTCTTGCAAAAAAAGCCGCCATTTTTGTCGATGGAAGATACACAATACAGATTACTCAGCAGGTCGACGTCAAGCACTTCGTGCCGCAGCATTTAATTGATGAGCCGCCTGCAAAATGGTTGGAAAACAATCTTCAGAAAGGCGACCGCTTGGGGTTTGACCCAATGCTTCTTACCGCCGCCCAAGCAAAAACCTTCGCCGATGTTTGCAAAAAAATTGGCGCAAAATTAGTGCCCGTTCAACAAAATCCAATCGATACTATTTGGACAGAACAACCGAAACGACCAACTGCGCAAATTTCCGTTCAACCACTGCAATTTGCCGGAAAATCCGCAATCGAAAAACTGCAAGATATTGCGGGTTCTTTGAATGCTTTAAAAGCAGATGCAACGATTTTAACGCTGCCGGATTCAGTATCGTGGGCGATGAACATTCGCGGGCTTGATGTTCCTTTCACACCAATTGTTTTGGCTTTTGCGCTTGTCAAAAAAACTGGAAAATCTATTCTGTTTATTGATCGCAATAAACTACCGGAAGATGTTCGCGCGCACCTCAAGAACGTTTGCATTATCAAAAAACCGGAAGACTTAGATGACGAGATCGCGTCCCTAGGACAGAAAAAATCTGTCGTCACGCTGGACCGCAACACTTCTCCCGAAAAATTCGTCCGTTTGCTGACTAAATCTGGTGCAACAATTGTTCAAAGTGTTGACCCTTGCACCATGCCCAAAGCCCAGAAAAACGCCACTGAGCAAGAGGGAGCTCGTGCCGCTCATCGCCGTGACGGTGTTGCTGTGGTCCGCTTTTTGAAATGGCTTGAAGGGGAAGCGCCAAAAGGTAATTTGAATGAATGGGCGGCAGCTGAAAAGTTCCGTGAAATTCGAAAGCAGTCAGAACTGCTGCTTGATTTATCGTTCAATACGATTGCCGGAGCTGGTCCAAACGCGGCAATTCCGCATTACAGCGTCAACCCTGACGACTGCTTGCCGATCAAGAATAATGAAATTTTCTTGATCGATTCTGGCGGCCAATATCAGGACGGAACCACCGACATCACACGGACCGTTATTGTTGGAAAACCAACTGATGAAATGCGAGATCGTTTTACCCGCGTGCTCAAAGGCATGATCAATCTTTCTATGATCCGTTTTCCAGATGGCACATGCGGTTCACAAATCGACGTGCTTGCCCGCGCTGCTCTTTGGCAAGCTGGCCTCGATTTTGATCACGGAACTGGTCATGGCGTTGGCTCTTATCTTTCCGTTCACGAAGGCCCGGCCCGCATCAATAAGTCAGACCGTATTCCCTTCAAACCCGGAATGATCTTATCAAATGAACCCGGTTTTTATAAAGCGGGAAGCTTCGGCATTCGGATTGAAAATCTTCTGCTGATCAAACCCGCTGAAAAAATAGCCGGGGGTGAACGCGCCATGATGAGTTTTGAAACCCTCACCTTTGCCCCCATTGATCGCAACCTTATTGAAACCAAACTGATGACCCGCGCTGAGCTTGACTGGCTCGATGATTATCACGCCGATGTTCTGAAAATTATTGGCGATCAAATCGACGGCGATGATTTGGTTTGGCTCAAAAAGGCTTGTGCTAAACTCAGTTAAGCGCAGTGCGCAATATCACTACGCTTGCCATGCCAATACCAATCGTGACCAGCAACGGTAAACGCAAGTAAGCTGAAATTGCGGTTGCAATCGCTGCTAAACTTTCGGGCAACCCACTGAGCAAAACGGTGGGCGTGATAACGGCCATCAAAACAGCAGGAGGTACTGCATCGATTGCGGCCTTCAATCGCCCCTGAACCACCACACCGCGCATGAGCAATAGTCCAGCCAGTCGCGTGCAGTAAGTCGCTAACCCCATGCCCAAGATGGCACCGAGGGTCCAAAAATCAATGGCGAAAAAATCACTCATGATGCGACCTTTTCCGATTGATAAGTGGCAGCCGCTATCCCAACACCAGCTAATCCACCGAGCAGAATGTACCATGCACCCGGCAAGTAAATTTTAGCGAGACAAGCAACAACAGCACTCGCAATCAACACAGCAACAGTGCGAGGACCTTTCCAAAAGCCCGCAAGGATAGCGATGAACATAGCCGCAAAAGCAAAGTCTAACCCAATAGCCGCAGGCTCACCAAACGCGCGCCCAAGCCAAGCGCCCACCCCTGATGAAATAAACCACGCTGGCCACAAGGGAACGGCAACACCTATGAAATACCAAAACGTAAGAGGTGTGGTTTGCGCTCTCCGCTCTGCAAAAGCCCAAGCCTCATCGGTAAGAAAATACATCATGAATGGCTGCCAAGCCTTTGGTATGTCCGTCAAATGCCGCGAGATTGATGCAGACATCAACACATGCCGCAAGTTCACGACAAATACCGTAACGATCATCATAAACACCGGCAAAGGATCGCTCCAAAGCTCCACCGCCACAAACTGCGAAGCGCCGCCATAAACCAAAGCACTCATCAATGTCGCTTCGAGCGGCGAAAACCCCTTTGCCGCCGCCAAGGTTCCCCACAGCATAGCAATCGGAATATAAGCCAAAATCATGGGAGCTGCATCGGCCAACCCATTTTTCAAATCAGAATTAAATTTCAATCCGCACCTATCCGCGTGAACCAGCCATTTTCATCAATCACTTCGACACCATGTTTTTCAGCATCTTTGAGCTTAGATCCCGCTCCAGGCCCAGCCACCAGAAGATCAGTTTTCTTGGAGACCGACCCTGCGACTTTAGCCCCTAAACGCTCTGCCATGGCCTTGGCTTCATCGCGCGTCATCCGCTCCAAAGCGCCTGTGAATACAATCGTTTTTCCGGCAACAGGTGAGGTTGAAACGATGGCTTCTAAAGCTGCAGGCGTTACTTCTGCTAACAAGGCTTGAACGACCTCTAAATTATGCGGTTCGGCGAAAAACTGCACTAAAGCTTCAGCGACAACGCCACCAATACCTTCAAGGGCTGTCAGTTCATGCCAAGCATCCGATCCCTCAACTGCCGCTAATTGCATTTGACTTATGAGTTGGTCCGCACTGCCATAATTTCGCGCGAGAAGCCGCGCTGTGGTCTCGCCAATATGTCGAATACCAAGCGCAAAAATAAACCGGTCCAAACCAACGTTCCGCCGCGCATTAATCGCAGCAAACAGGTTTGAGACACTCGACTGCCCCCAACCCTCGCGATCTTTTAATCGCTTTAGAGCCCGGAGATCTCGTGCCTCCAATGTAAAAATATCAGCGGGCGTTGAAATAATACCTTCGGCAAAAAATTCTTCAACGATCTTATCGCCAAGGCCTTCGATATCAAATGCGGTCCGCGATGAAAAGTGTTTAAGCCGTTCCACGCGTTGCGCCGAGCAAATCAAACCACCTGTACAGCGGCGAATTACATCGGCTTTACCACTGGCTTTTTCCTCGCGTTCGGCATGACTGCCGCACACCGGACAAAGCTTAGGAAAATCATAAACAACAGAACCCAGCGGGCGTTTATCGAGTACTGGACCCAAAATTTGTGGGATTACATCGCCCGCTCGTTGCACAATAACTGTGTCCCCGATGCGCACATCTTTGCGGGTGATTTCATCTTCGTTATGAAGCGTTGCATTGGACACCACCACGCCGCCAACGGTTACCGGTTTTAATCGCGCCACCGGCGTCAAAGCCCCTGTACGCCCGACTTGAATGTCAATTGCCTCTAAAGTCGTTGTCGCTTGCTCTGCTGAAAATTTATGAGCAATCGCCCAGCGCGGCGCACGCGATACAAAGCCAAGTCTCGCTTGCAGATCAAGGCGATTAACTTTGTAAACTACACCATCAATATCGTACCCGATATCCGCCCGCCCCGCTTCAATCAAGTGGTAATGTTGCAAGAGTTCATCAGTAGACTGACAAATTTTCATGAGTGAATTGGTCGGAAGTCCCCATTTCTTAAATTCTTGCACCACTTCCCATTGCGTATCGGGTAGTTCGCCTTGAACCTCACCCCAAGCATAGGCGTAAAACCGCAAGGGGCGTGATGCGGTAATGGCAGAATCCAATTGCCGAAGCGATCCCGCTGCAGCGTTGCGCGGGTTAGCAAAAGTCTTTTCACCAACTTGAATCTGTTTCTCATTTAATGCAGCGAAGTTCTTGTGCGACATATATATTTCGCCACGAACTTCAATCAATGCCGGTACATTTCCGCGCAATATTTGTGGCACATCCGGCATCACCAAAACATTGGCTGTGACGTTTTCGCCCTCGGCCCCATCGCCGCGCGTTGCTGCTTGAACCATCACCCCTTTTTCATAACGCAGCGAAATCGATAGCCCATCAATTTTTGGTTCGGCAGTAACCTCAACCTTTGCATCTTCTGCCAAATTCAAAAACCGGCGGACACGGCCAAGAAATTCCGAAACATCTTCTGGCTTAAACGCATTGCCGAGCGAAAGCATCGGAACGCCATGCGTAACCTTGCCAAATTTTGCGAGTGGTGCAGAGCCTACAGCCATGGACGGCGACCCAGTCCGGACTAACTCCGGATGCAAGGATTCAATTTGCAGCAATTCTCGGCGTAAAACATCATAGTCCGCGTCGCTTATTTCCGGCGCATCGTTTTGATGATAGGCCACGTCGGCATCGGCAATCAGTGACACAAGTTCCGCATAACGGCGTTTGGCTTCTGCTGTCATCCCTGCCCCGCCAAAAGCCTTGCCGCTTGAGCGCGCGCTTCATCGGTAACCTTTGCACCAGACAACATCCGCGCGATTTCTTCTTGCCGCGTGTGCTTGGTCAAAGCTTGCACATTGGTCACCATGCTCTGGCTGCCTTTTTGTTCAATCTTGGCGATCAACAAATGCTCTGCAGCCCGCGCTGCAACCTGCGGCGAATGGGTCACGGCAAGCACTTGCAATCCACCCGCCAGCCGCGCCAAACGCCCGCCAATCGCATCCGCCACAGCACCACCAACACCGGTATCAATTTCATCAAAAATCAATGTTGGCGCTGAACCCTTGGTCGCCAAAATAACTTTCAGCGCCAGCATGAACCGCGCCAACTCACCACCCGATGCCACTTTCATCAAAGGCGATAACGGCGTTCCCGGATTTGCCGCAACTGTAAACTCAAGGCGGTCAATGCCATAAGGCCCGGGTTTGCCCGCATCACTCTCCACATTGGTTTCAAATCGCGCGCGCTCCAATTTGAGCTCCGGCAATTCCGCCATCACGGCCTTGTCTAAAATCTTTGCCATTTTGCGCCGCGCAGCACTCAATTTATCGGCATGATCGTCATATGACTTCTTTGCTTGCGCCAATTCTTTTTCAAGCTTGACCAAAGCCGATCCCCCATCGCTCAGGGACTGCAATTCTGTTTCAAATCGCGCGCGCAAAGCCGGCAATTGGCTGACCTGACATTTATGTTTCCGCGCCGCCGCTCGCAAAGCAAATAGCCGCTCCTCCGACTTTTCGAGGTCCGCAGGATCGAAAGCAAAAGCCTTTCGTGCATCCTGCAAAGCCCGAGCGGCTTCATTCATCTCCGCGAGCACGCGGTCCAATGCAGCACACACCGCGTCAAGCCTGCCACCCGCCGTTTCGCGCCGCCGCTCCAACTTTCGCAAAGCTACATTAAGCCGAGCTTCCGCTGTGCTATCACCAGCCATTGCATCCTGCGCATCAGACAAGGCACTCGCATATTGCTCGGCATTCATCATCAATTGCCGTTGGTCAGCAAGCGCTGCTTCTTCGTTTTCTTGCGGATCTAGCTCTTTTAATTCAGCAGCTGAATGTTCCAAATAATCGCGTTCTTGTTCCGCCCGCAGCAACATCGCTTGGTGATCATCGACCGCAGTTTGCGCCACAGACATCCGCGTCCACAATCCGTTAAGTTTCGCCACATCATCGTCAAGTCCACCAAAGGCATCGACGAGCCGTCGATGTGCCGCTGCGTCCACCAATGCGCGGTCAGCATGCTGGCCATGAATTTCGGCCAGCAATCCTGAAATTTGGCGCAGAATATTGAGGCTAACGGGTTGCTCATTGATAAAAGCGCGGCTTGGCCCATCAGCCATTTGTATACGGCGGATTACGAGCTCGTCTTCGACATCAATCCCTTGCTCAGCCAAAATCGCAAATGCGGCATGACCTTTCGCAAGTGAGAATGCAGCACTCACCGTGCCTTTGGTTTGTCCAGAACGCACTAAACTTGAATCGCCGCGCCCACCAAGTGCTAACCCCAAACTATCAAGCAAGATTGACTTGCCCGCCCCGGTCTCGCCGGTCAAAACCGTAAGTCCGTGTTCAAGTGACAAATCGAGTTTTTCGATCAAAACAATATTGCGAATAGACAAAGCAGTAAGCATCGAATCTATATAGCCGAGTTGGGGTAACCTTTGCGAGAGGCTAGATTAGCCCGGCGTTACCGCATCAAATGCGCGACTGATCCATGAACTTTGGTTTTCAACCGGCGCGCGGCCATCGCTGGAGACTAAGGTATAGGCATCTTTGTACCAACGGCTGGTCGGGAAGTTATGACCGAGCACGGCTGCAGCTGTTTGCGCTTCTGAAGTAATCCCGAGCGCCATGTAACCTTCAGCAATGCGGTACAAAGCCTCTGGCGTGTGTGATGTGGTTTGATATTCCGTCACCACGCGCTTGAAGCGATTGATGCCGGCGAGATACGAACCCTTGCCCAAATAATAGCGCCCGATTTCCATTTCCTTCGCGGCCAAATGGTCTTTAGCGAGTAATGCTTTTTTCTGGGCGTCCGCTGCATAAGGCGAGTCCGGGAAGCGCTTAGAAACCTCTTCCATTGCGTCCAATGCTTTTTGAGTCTGCCGTTGATCGCGGCGCACATCATTGATCTGCTCATAATTTGACAAAGCAACAATGTAATAAGCGTAAGGCACATCCTTATGGCCAGGATGCAAAGAAATAAACCGATTGCCGGAATTCACGGCGTCTTCGTAAGAATTATTTTGATAGAACGCAAAGGCTTGCAACAGCAATGCCTTGGTGGCCCATTTGGAATAAGGATGTTGGCGCTCAACTTCAGCAAAATTCTTGGCGGCCGATTTATAAGAGCCACCATTCAAATTATACAGGCCCTGATTATACAGATTGGCAACAGGATCGCTGCCCGCAGCGCCACCCAAACCTGGTGATAATGCACCGCCTAATCGGCCAAAAGATATATTCTTGCCGCTCATCATTTCGTTTAGCGTGCCAGAGGTCGTGCAACCAGTCAGCAGAAGGCTAAGACAAATCACACAAACGGCTTTTAAACTAAAAACTGGCAACGCAACCCGCATAAATCAACTTCCACTGAACTGGCAACGGCTATGGACATAATCCATTCCTTTGGATTCTCAAAGCACTGCTTAAATGCAAAAAACCCGGCGGAAATGTGACCGCCGGGCTTCATTATGTCGTGATAAAATTCTTAATTCGCTTGACGGCGCAAGAATGCTGGTATTGCGAGTTGATCGTCATCGTAGCCCTGCTCTGCAAAGCTTTGTGGCTCTGGTTGATAAACGCGCTGCTGCTGGACCTTTGGTTCAGTCCGGCTTGCAATTGATGGTTCGCGTTGCTGTGGCGCTGGTTCTTCTTTGCGACCCAAGCCAACATTGGCCAAACGCTCAAACAATCCAGGTTTTTTCTTTTGGGCGTGATCTGCAATATGCTCGATCCGGCTTTTTTGAGCCGCCATTTGCGCCTGCGCTATTGGTGGGAATTCTTCAATCGCGGGAATACGAGTTTGGCGAACCTGTGCATTACGTTGTGGAACAGGTGCGGCTTCTACAATTTCTTCTTCAAAAGATTCTTCTTCATATTCCATTGCTGCCACTTCAACTGGTGCAGCTATCGGTGCTGGACGAACGGCCATTGGAGCAGGCTTAATGGTTTTTACTGCAGCGCCATTTTGCTTGCCCGTGTAACCAAATACATTGCCGGATGCAATTTGGGCGGTTTCAGAATGTGGCGTTTCTTTGCTGTCTGCTTCAACAGCAAGACCAGTGGCAACCACGGACACGCGCATTGTGCCTTCTAGGCTGTCATCGAAAGTAGCACCCAAAATAATATTGGCTTCTGGATCAACTTCTTCGCGAATGCGCGTTGCAGCTTCATCAACTTCATAAAGTGTAAGATCCGGTCCACCAGCAATCGAGATCAAAAGACCGCGTGCACCGCGCATCGATACATCATCAAGCAATGGATTAGAAATTGCCGCTTCTGCTGCCTCAATCGCACGGCGTTCGCCTGTGGCTTCGCCTGTGCCCATCATAGCTTTGCCCATCTCGCTCATAATCGCGCGAACGTCAGCAAAGTCTAAGTTGATCAAACCTTCTTTGGTCATCAATTCAGTAATCGAAGCAACACCAGAGTAAAGCACTTGATCAGCCATTGCGAAGGCGGCGGCAAAAGTGGTTTTTTCATTGGCAACACGGAACAGATTTTGGTTTGGAATAACGATTAACGTATCAACATATTGCGCCAGCAATTCAATGCCGCGCTCTGCTGTTGCCATGCGGCGCGCACCTTCAAAATGGAATGGCTTGGTAACAACCCCAACCGTAAGAATGCCCTGCTCTTTTGCAGCGCGCGCGATCACTGGTGCAGCACCCGTGCCTGTGCCGCCACCCATTCCAGCGGTGATGAAGGCCATGTGTGCGCCTGCCAAATGGTCAAGAATTTCAGCCATGGTTTCTTCGGCTGCAGCAGCGCCAATTTGTGGCTGTGATCCTGCGCCCAAACCTTGGGTCAAAGCATTGCCCATTTGGATGCGGCGTTGCGAAGCGTTTTGCAGCAAGGCCTGCGCGTCCGTATTGGCGACGACAAACTCGACACCCTCCAGCCTACTCTCAATCATGTTGTTAACGGCGTTTCCGCCAGCACCACCAACACCAAACACGGTGATCCGTGGTTTAAGTTCTGAAAGGTTAGGAACTGTGAGATTGATTGTCATGATGCATTCCAAAAATACGGGTTATCCGTCCGCACTTTGCCGCTGCAAAACATAACAAATGGTTAACGCCCGCTAACCAATTAACGATTTATCGACTATAAATTGAGTCAAATTGAATCAGGTCAAAAACCGTTGATTAACACTTGCTTCAAATTCACGCCCAAAAAAATGACGAAAATCATTTTATATCAATATTTTATGCTGTATATTGCATCTGAATTAACAGCAAATCACAGGCTTTCCGCCAGCCAACGCCCGACCCGCTTAACATATCCGGATTGGGCATCATGAAAAGCAGCCACTGCCTGTTCTGGCACCGAATAATGCACGTCAGGCTTCAAAGCATAGGCCAATAAACCTGCTGCAACCGAGAAACCTGAGCTGCGGGCGAGTTCTGGCATGCCTTCCATAGGCGCTGGTATTCCAAGGCGAACTTGCCGGCCCAAAACCAGATTTGCCAAATCACAAATCCCGGTAAGGTGACTTCCACCACCAGTCAACACAACCCGGCAACCCGCAAAACGCGCCAGTGCTGGATCTGCCAATTTGGCTTGCACCAATTCAAAGATTTCCTCAAGCCGCGGACGAATAATACGGGTCAAAGTTGATTTTGGAACCTTTTGAACACTGTCAACACCGCGCTCCCCGAGGAGTGGCACTGCCAACATATCGCGTTCATCATTGCTGGTTCCAATAGCACTGCCCCATAAGGTTTTCATACGCTCGGCATGAGCGATCGTTGTCGTCAATCCGCGCGCAATGTCATTGGTCACATGCTGCCCGCCGACTGGCAATAGATCAGCATAAACTAAGCCACCATCCATAAACACCGAGATGCCTGTTGTTGCACCTCCAAGATCGACCACCACTGTTCCTAAGGTAAACTCATCGTCCACTAACGCGGCCCGCGCAGCAGCGTAAGGTGCAATAACAAAACCAGCAACGCTCAAATGCGCTCGCTCAACAGCCATTGTCAAGTTTTGCAAATGCGCCGGTTCAAGTGTTACCACACCAACTTCAACGCCGATCACATTGCCATGCATTCCGAGTGGTGATCTTGTAAATTGCGCATCATCAAGTGTAAAACCGATAGGGGCCAAATGCAAAATTTTGCGACGACCAATATCCACCCCCTTGAGGGCAACAGCCAAAACATTGTCAACATCGCGCGGAGAAACCATACCAGATTGGCAAGCAATCTTGCCTGTGTAAGACTGTGACTGGGGACGCCCACCGGATACATTGACATAAACCGAACTTACGCGAACTTGCGCCATGCGCTCGGCTGCATCAACAGCCAATCGAATTGCCCGTTCAGCGTCATCAATATCAACAATTGAACCACCGCGCACACCGCGCGACAACTGGTGTCCAATACCCAAAAACTTTAAGGATCCGCGATCTAGGGCGCCGCCGGTCATTTTATGTTTGGAGGGAATATGCTCAGCAATGAAGCAGCTGATCTTGGTGGAGCCAATATCTAAACTGGCAATCACATTCCGCTTAACAGTATGACTATTGCGGCCAGTCGACCGACCATTCAGCGGAATAACACTCATGAACTAACCTCAAGAAACGCAAAAAATACTTACTGAACTTGACTAAGCTTCACCGGTTTTTTGGTTTCCGCTTCATCACTCTTAACTTCTGCAATCGTAACCGTCATTTGGCCAGCTTGTCTCAGATCGAGCATTTCCACGCCCTTTGACAAAATTTGCTGTTGCTTATCCAGCGCCACGACCCGTTCTATTGCTTCACCGAAATTCGTTTCTGGCAAAGCGATTTTCACACCATTGTCCAAATAAAGCGTCCAACGACGTTTTCCAACGCGCGCAGCAGCTTTCAATTTCAACACTAACTCAGGATAGGCTTCCAGATGGTTAACAAGTTCTCCAGCAGCGATATCTGCACCCTCCCCTGTAATCAAAGGCAAGGCCGATAGTTGACTGGGATCCATGCCACCAATGTTTGCACCAGATTTATCAATGACGTAATATAATCCGCTGCGTTGCCACACAGCAAACGGCACGCGTTCAACCAGCGATATTTGCAACTGATTGGGAAACAGTCGTTGAACTTTTGCTTCCGCGACCCAGTCCAATTTTGCCAATGTGTTTCGCGCAATGTTTGCATCAAAGCCAATAAGGCTTGCGCCCGGACGAACACCAATCGCAGACAATACAACATCCGGTTCCTGATGAACCAATCCGGCAATCTGAATATCATCGGCGGCGAGGCCAACTAATCCTGAAAGCTTGCCGGGTAATTTCATCCAGACGCTGCCTTCATAATTCAAATGCCCGCCTTGAACGAGGCCATGTGCGATCGTCAGCCCAAGGAACATAACAGCCCCAAAGCGAGCTAAAAACCTGGTTCGGCGTTGTTCACCAATCGCCAAAATACCGGTGTCAGTTCGGCGGCGTTTATAGATATGTGGTACAGAATTCTGGTTCATAGTTTCATCGATCCAATGAAGCGTCATTGACCATCCAAGTCACGAGCTCTTCAAACGAATGACCCGCATGCGCTGCTAATTCTGGAACCAGCGATGTACCCGTCATGCCGGGTTGCGTATTCACTTCCAGCAAAATTAACTCGCCATCATTTCCGACTGTATCATCATACCGAAAGTCCGAACGGCTAACACCTTTGCAACCTAGTGCTTGATGTGCTGCTAACGCATATTGCTGGCATTTTCGATAAATCGAATTTGGAATTTGAGCTGGCAAAATGTGTTGTGACCCACCTTCCACATATTTTGCTTTGTAATCATAAAACCCAATATTGGGCACAATATCAATAACCCCGAGGGCCACATTTCCCATCACAGCACAAGTCAGTTCTTTGCCCGGAATGAAACGCTCAACCATCACAGTATCGCCGAAAATATCACGCTCTCCTAAAATACTGGAAGCAGGGCCATTGCTGGTAAAATCAACTATATGAACGCCAACACTAGAGCCTTCATCAACCGGTTTGACCACATAAGGTAAAGCCATTGGATGGGTTGATGCCGCGACTTCTAAGTCAACTAACTTGCTTTCAGCAACCGGGATACCCGCTTCGCGAAACAACGATTTTGATTTCTCTTTATGCATCGCAACTGCCGATGCCAAAACGCCGGAATGAGTATAAGGAATACCGAGCGTTTCGAGCAGTGCAGCAGCCTTGCCATCTTCACCCCATTTGCCATGCAGCGCGTTAAACACCACATCAGGCTTTAAATCGAGCAGCACAGAATGGATCGTCGAGCGTTTCACATCGATCATCACCACATTAAATCCGGCCCGGCGCAAAGCCCCACCACAGGCTTCCCCTGAGGAAAGAGATACTGCACGTTCGGCTGACCAGCCCCCCATAAGGACCGCGACGGTCGTATCCGATGGATCAAGCTTCTTCATGACAACACTCCTGGAAGGCCAATCCGTTTGATTTCCCATTCCAATTCCACGCCGCTCGTTTCTTTCACGCGGGCGCGAACTGTTTCACCAAGTTCTTCAATTTGTGCACCCGTAGCACCACCTTCATTGATTAAAAAATTGCAGTGCAATTCAGAAACTTTTGCAGGACCGACTGAAAATCCGCGCATGCCGGCCTGATCGATAAGTTGCCATGATTTATGACCGGGAGGATTTTTGAACGTGGAGCCACCCGTACGGCTTTTTATCGGTTGCGCTTTGATCCGATGCTCAACATGAGCGTCCATCTGCGCTTTTATGTCGGCAAGTTCACCAGCTTTACCTTGCAACAGCGCTTCGGTGAAAATCAATTCATCTGAAGCGCCGCAATGCCGATAAGTGTAATTCATGTCTTGATGGCTCAGCACAATTAAATTCCCTTCGCGGTCTACGGCGCGTGCTTCCACCAACACATCAGTCGTTTCGCCACCATGCGCCCCACCATTCATGCGAAGTGCTCCACCAATCGTGCCCGGAATACCTATAAGAAAGGTTAATGAATCAATACTGTGAGTGAGGGCGAATTGCGCCACACGCATATCAAGAGCAGCTGTCCCGGCCCGAATTTGGTTCGGGCCAGCAAGTTGAATGTCATTAAATCCACGCCCCATGCGAATAACCACACCAGGCACACCACCGTCACGGACCAATAAATTGGAGCCAACCCCAATTACATAAACCGGAATATCAGGTGGCGTATTTTTCATGAAATGTGCCAGATCAGCCTCATCCGCTGGCATAAATAATACTTCGGCTGGCCCTCCGGTTTTGAACCATGTCAGATCCGCCAAAGGTTCATTCGGCAGCAAACGCCCACGCACCTCTGGCAGGCGTTTCAGGAGGGCATCACCATCAACTTGCATCATAAAAAATTATGCTCCGTCAATCGTTGCAAGCTGACCGGGAAGCGCATAGGCCCATTGGCTAATCGTGCCAGCACCAAGACAAACCACAATATCGCCAGGGCTAATCAGCCCGCGCACCAAGGGGGCCAATTGTTCCGGACTGTCAATCGTGTGCACCGCGCGGTGGCCCCGCGCATGCAGTCCTTCGGCTAGGCTTGTGTGAGATGCTCCCTCAATTGGCGCTTCACCCGCAGCATAAACCGGCGTCAAGATTACCGTATCTGCATCGTTAAAACACGAGCTGAACTCACTGAAAAGACTCGATAAACGCGTATAGCGATGCGGTTGCATGACAGCCACAACTCTGCCTTTTGTCACTTTTTGTGCCGCACTGAGAACTGCAGAAATCTCAACCGGGTGATGACCATAATCATCAAAAATTTTCACACCATTATGCTCACCCGTCAGCGTAAAGCGCCGCTTCACACCTTCAAAACTGGCAAAGCCTTTGCGAATATCTTCATCACTCATACCCAATTCGCGGGCCACGGCAAGGGCAGCAGTAGAGTTCAACGCATTATGATCACCCGGCATTTTTAAAGCGAGGTTTGGAATATCATGGGTTTTGCCATCGAGGCGATTGGTGATGCGAACCGCAAACTTGGTTTCACCTTCGCTGTAGTTCACATCCAGCAAACGGAAATCTGCTTGCGGGCTGCGGCCATAAGTAATGACCCGGCGATCTTTCACTTTACCAATCAATTCTTGCACAATGGGGTGGTCGATACACATGACCGCGAAGCCGTAAAATGGGATGTTTTCAACGAACGCCAAATAGGCTTCTTTGGCTTTTTCAAATGTTCCGTAATGGTCGAGATGCTCTGGATCAATATTCGTTACGATCACAACATCGGCTGGCAGTTTCACAAATGTGCCATCGGATTCATCCGATTCCACAACCATCCATTCGCCCTTACCAAGCCTCGCATTTGTGCCATACGCATTGATAATTCCGCCGTTAACAACTGTGGGATCAAGTCCGCCAGCATCAAGCAATGAGGCTACAATCGACGTCGTGGTTGTCTTGCCATGAGTTCCACCAACAGCGACGCAAGATTTAAAGCGCATCAATTCAGCAAGCATTTCTGCGCGCCTTACGATTGGCAAAAACCGCGCCCGGGCTTCAATCAATTCTGGATTATCTGGCTTCACAGCTGAAGACACCACAACAACTTGCGCCTTGCCAATATTCGCTGCTTGGTGACCAATGGACACTGTGATCCCAGCTTTGCGCAGCCGCGTGACATTGTAGTTATCAGACAGATCAGAGCCCTGAACTGTATAGCCCAATGTGGCCATCACTTCGGCAATGCCGCTCATGCCAATGCCACCAATACCGATAAAATGAATAGGTCCAACGTCGCGTGGCAATTTCATGTGTGTTTAGTCTCCGTTTCGATTGCAGTTTTTTGGGCTGCAAGTTGTTCAGTTAAATCCGCAAGGCGATTAGCGGCATCCGGTTTCCCATGGCCCAAAGCTGCTGCTGCCGCCGTCCTAAGCATATTTGGATCATTTCGCAACTGCGAGATGAACGTTGCGACCTCCTTTGCATCGATGGTTTTTTGCGGCCTTATCCAGCCCGCCCCTGCATTTGCAAAACTCTCAGCGTTGCGCAGTTGGTCATTATCAATCGCATGCGGCAGCGGCACCATAATCGCAGGCCGCCCGATCACACCGAGTTCAGCAATTGTCGAGGCTCCGGACCTTGAGATGATAAGATGCGCACCCGCTATCCGCTTTGGCATATCCATAAAAAATGGTTGCAAATCAACAGCCAGATTAATCGCTTTGTAGGCTTCTTTGGCAGCGTCCATATCTTCAGGGCGGCATTGCTGTGTTACTTGCAAACGACGCCGAAACGCCGGATCCAAATCGGCAAAAACCTTCGGCATAAACTCAGCAAAAAACCGAGCACCTTGACTGCCGCCAAAAACCACGATCTTAAAAAGATCACCAACTGCCAAACTTGGATAAGGCGCCGCAGCTTGCGCCATTGCAATCACCCGAACTGGATTTCCCGTTATTGTCAATTTCTTTTCGGCTTGCGGCGTCAAACCATAAAGCACAGGAAATGATGAAGCGATAACTGACACAAACCTGGTCAACGCTTTATTGGCCCGCCCCAAAACCGCATTTTGTTCATGAACACCACACGGAATGCCAAGTCGGGCAGCCGCCAAAATTGGCGGAAACGACGGGTAACCACCAAAACCAATAACGGCTAGAGGCTTCAATCGTTTCAGAATAGTTTTAGCTTCGCGATAGCCACCCAGCAAACGCATAAGCCGCGAAGGCAGTTGCAATGGTTGCGATAAACCCAAACTTGCAGAGCGCACAATATGGGTTTCCGCCACTGGAAAATTCTTACCATATTCGCGAACGCGTTCGTCAGTCATCAGATGAACACTAAACCCGCGCGATACTAAAACTTCTGCGAGCGCTTGCGCCGGAAACAAATGGCCGCCCGTGCCGCCAGCCGCTAAAACAACGATACCTTTTTGCATTTACGCCGTCACCGGATTCCAAAGCGAAGGTGATGCCGCAATATTAGGCCTGCGCCGCGCTAGGGACAAAACCATGCCCATAGCGAGAGCGGTGCCGAGCAACGATGAACCACCATAAGAAATAAATGGCAGCGTCATGCCTTTAGCAGGAAGCAGCGCTACATTCACGCCCATGTTGATACAGGCTTGCAAACCAAACATGATGGCCAATCCACTCATCGCTAAGGCCGCAAATGGATCAGGCTCTGCTTTCGCTCGGCGTAAAATCCGAATGATGACAAAAAAGAACAACAGCATGAGCGCAATGCAGGCAAAGAAACCAAATTCTTCGCCAACCACAGCAAATGTAAAATCAGTATGTGCGTCAGGCAAAACAAGTTTCGCTTGACCGCCACCAGGCCCAGATCCAAGCAAACCACCATTTTGAAACGCCTGCATAGCGGTATCAACTTGGAAAGTATCGCCTACTTCTGGATTGAGAAAACGGTCGATCCGCGATGCCACGTGCGGCACTAAAACATAAGCCATCGCAACACCTGTAACCGCAAGTGCGGCTAATCCAAGCACCACAATCCACGGAATTCCATAAACCAAAAGCAACGCGCCAAATGAAGCAACAGTCAATGCTGTTTGACCAAAATCTGGCTGCAAGATCAGCAAGCCTACAAACACAGCAAACAACGCATAAGCCATGTAATCACCCGGCACTTCGGCACGTTTTGTTTTCTCGGCCAAGAGCCAAGCAGCAACCGCAATGAAGGCAGGCTTGGCAAATTCAGAAGGTTGCAAACCAATAGGACCAATATTGATCCAACGATGCGCACCCTTAATCTCGGGGCCAAAAAACAATGCGGCCACCATCAAAACCAGCGCTCCAGCCAGCGAAGCAAATGCCACCCGCCGCGCCCATATTATTTCCAGAAAGGACATGACCAAAAGTACGATGACCGCAAGCCCAAGATAAAACAATTGGCTTTTAAAAAAGTGCAAGCGATCCAAGCCAATGCGCTCTGCAACCGGCGGACTAGCCGCCATACTAATGAGGACACCCGTGGCCATGAGCAACAAAACTGCGGACAGCAAAGGTCGATCAATGGTAAACCACCACCGCGCCAAAGCCCCACGATCACTTCTGGAAACCAACATTATTTGGACCCTTCCCCGCTCATGACCACACCGGGCAAAAGCGAAACATATTTTACGAACGCGTCGCCGCGCACTTCAAAATTCTTGTAATGATCAAACGATGCGCATGCTGGAGAAAGCAAGACAACGGCTTTTCCAGTTGCATCAGCGCCTGCATCCCGCGCTGCGGCAATCACCGCATGATCAAGTGTTTCGGTGATCACATGGTCAACTTGCGATCCTAGTGTTTGCGCAAAACTCTCTGCTGCATCACCAATCAAATAAGCCTTTGTGATCTTCGAAAAATAAGGCGCCAATGGTTCAATACCGCCAGCTTTGGCAATGCCACCTGCAATCCAATATATGTTATCAAAAGAGGCCAATGCTTTTTCAGCGGCATCTGCGTTGGTCGCTTTTGAATCGTTGATAAACGGAACCCCGCGCAAAGTTGCAATCTGCTGCATGCGGTGCGCAAGTCCGGGAAAGCTCTTCATTGCAGCTTCGATCACAGCAATCGAAATTCCAAATGCGCGCGCAGCACCATAGGCCATACAAGCATTCTGCCAATTATGTGCACCTTTAAGCGCTGGCATAGGTCGCAAATCAATTTCGCCGACGATCATGCCATCGCGGCGCTCCTGCAAATTCCCATCAATTGCAAAAACGCCATTCGCACCAACGGTCACGACAGAAACCCGGCTCACCCCAACTTTGTTTTCAACTTCATTCGCCAGCGCCGCACACCAAGCATCATCAACACCGATCATTGCTGTTTGATCAAATGTTTGCTGCTGGAACAACCGCCCCTTCACTTCTGCATAATGCGCAATTGTTCCATGACGATCCAAATGGTCTGGCGTCAAATTGGTAATGATACCGACATCAGGATGCACACTCGGCATCAGGTCGATTTGGAACGACGAAAGTTCAAGCACATAAACCCGGCCTGCAATCGGCGGCTCCATTAAAAATACTGCGATACCGATATTGCCACCCACATGCACATCAAGCCCAGCTTTGCGCAGCACATGACCAATCAATGCGGTCGTTGTTGATTTTCCATTCGTACCCGTAATCGCAACAATCTTGGCACCTGTTCCAGCCACTTCGCGCTGAAAAACTTCAGTGTCGCCAATAATTGGAATACCGGCTTTGCGCGCTTTTATCACTGTCCAATGCGGCTCTGGATGCGTCAATGGAACACCCGGGCTTAAAACTAAAGCATCGAGAGTTTTGAAATCCACATCATGTAAATTTGTAATCGCGATGCCATCCTGACGCGCCTTATCAACCGACGGATCGGAATCGTCCCACGCAAAAACCCGAGCGCCGCCGAGCATCAAACCCTTAGCGCAGGCAATGCCAGATCGCGCCAATCCGAAGACCGCCACTGACTTGTTCTTAAATGTGCGCGCCGGAAACAAGTGTTCTTACCTCAACTTCAAAGTTGAAAGACCGATCAACGCCAATACAAAAGCAATGATCCAAAATCGAATAACGATGGTGGGTTCTTTCCAACCCTTTTGCTCAAAATGATGATGCAATGGCGCCATACGAAACACCCGTTTCCCTGTCATCTTGAACGAAGCCACTTGAACAATGACTGAGACGGTCTCCAACACAAATAGACCACCAATAATCGCTAAAACAATTTCATGCTTCACAGCAACCGCAATAGCGCCCAATGCGCCACCAAGAGCGAGCGAGCCAGTGTCACCCATAAAAATCATCGCTGGAGGCGCGTTAAACCACAAGAAGCCAAGACCAGCTCCCACGAGAGCACCACATATAATTGCAAGTTCTCCAGTGCCTTTCACATAATGCACCTGAAGGTATTCTGCGAACACAGCATTACCAACGAGATATACAATCAGCCCATAACTACCTGCTGCAATCATCACCGGAACAATGGCCAAGCCATCCAAACCATCAGTCATATTCACCGCATTGCCAGCGCCAATAATGACGAACACCCCGACGAACAAAAAGAAGCCGCCAAATGGAATCAGCAAATCCTTAAAAAACGGAACCGCTAATGACGTGGACAACGGGTCTTTGCCGATCCACATAAAGCAAGCCACCACGAGGCCAGCAATTATGAACTCAGCAGCAAGGCGAATTTTACTCGAGAAGCCCTTTGTCGAGGACCGTGTGACTTTCAGAAAGTCATCATAAAAACCAATGGCGCCAAACCCAACCATGACGAACAACACACCCCATACGTACAGGTTACTGAGGTCTGCCCACAGCAATGTAGCCACCAAAACGCCCGCCAAAATCATAAGCCCACCCATTGTAGGCGTACCCTGCTTTTCGAGAATATGGCGTTGCGGACCATCGGTCCGAATGGGCTGGCCGCGACCTTGTTTAATTTTCAAAAGAGCGATCATTTTTGGCCCAAGGATAAAAATGAAAAACAGCGCAGTCATAATGGCCATGCCGGTACGGGTGGTCAAATAGCGGAACACATTAAAGGCGGAAACATCATCGGCCAAGCTCGTAAAGAGATAGTGCAGCATAAATCAAACGTCCTTTTTGTAAGCGGGAAAATGTGACCGCAATGCTTCCACTAAAGGCGCCATAAGGCTGCCCCTTGATCCCTTGATCATCACAACATCTCCAGCCTTGAGGTCACGCAATAGAACAGCAACCAAATCCTTGGCGGAGGTGGCATAAGCGCCGCGCATATGTCCCCCCGTATTTGTCCAGAGATGCGCCATTTCGGGACCAGCAGCGTACAGAACATCTATCTTGTTCGCGTCTATGGGTATTGAAAGTTCCGCGTGCAGGGCAGCACTGAACTGACCAAGTTCGAGCATATCGCCCAAAACCGCAATCCGTCGCCCACCCTTTTTGAGTTTCGCATTCCCGAGTAACGCCAATGCAGCAGCCATCGAGGCAGGGTTTGCATTGTAGCTTTCGTCAATCAATAAAATTTCCCCATTCGGCACAACTAGGCGTTCTTGTACGCCCCTACCCTTTGGCGGTGCTGCTGTTGCCAAGGCCAATGCTGCCCGCGCCAAATCCGCACCAGCTAGTTTGACGGCGGCCATAACAGCAAGACTATTCACCGCCATATGTTCACCGGGCAATCCCAATTTGTAAATCACATGCTCGCCCAACACATCCGCAGTGATGCAACAACACTCATTATGCAATGCCACGCGAATGAGCCGGACATCAGCTTCGGCATGATGGCCAAAACCAACAATGGTTTTGCAACCTGCTTTGAGGGCTGCTGCTTTCAACATTTCAAAATACGGCGTGTCTCGATTTATAATTGCAACGCCGCCAGGAACCACACCAGTGAAAATCTCAGCCTTTGCTTCTGCAATTTCATCGAGCGAAGAAAAGTTACCCAAGTGACTGGCGGCAATGCTGGTTACGATCGCAATATGTGGCCGCACCATGCCAACCAATGGCGTAATTTCACCAACATGGTTCATGCCAATTTCAAATACACCATAGGAAGTTTCGCGTGGCATCCGCGCCAAAGTCAGCGGCACACCCCAATGATTATTGAACGATGCATCAGATGCATGCGTAGCGCCTGAAACGCCAAGTGCCACCCGCAACATTTCCTTGGTGCTGGTTTTACCAACGCTTCCCGTCACCGCAATAATCTGCGCTAAACTACGCGCCCGCGACGCCCGGCCAATGTTTTCCAATCCACGCAATGGATCATCCGCAACAACGAGCACCGCGCCAGCTGTTTTCATTTCATCTGAAACACGCGAAACCAGGCCAACGCCTGCCCCCGCTTGAAGCGCCTTAGCCACAAAATCATGGCCATCATGCACACCACCTTTGATGGCTACAAAAATATTACCGGGCGATATAGTGCGTGTATCAATCGACACGCCATTGATCGGCAAAGTTACCTCGCCCAGCAACGTCCCATTTGTAGAAGCTTGTAATTCTTGTGCAGTCCATAGGGGCGCGTTAGCCATTACATTCTACTCCGGCAAGTGCCGCCCGCACTGCATCATGATCATTAAAAGGAATAGTTGTTTGGCCAATAATTTGGCCTTCTTCATGGCCTTTTCCAGCCACCAATAAAATATCACCTACACTCAATGTCGAGACCGCTGTAGCAATTGCTTGCGCACGGTCCCCAATTTCTGTGGCATTTGGACAACCTATCATCACTTCGGCGCGAATAGTGGAAGCCACTTCGCCACGTGGATTATCATCAGTCACATAAACTACATCAGCAAACTTCCCAGCAGCAGCCCCCATTTGCGGCCGCTTGCCCTTATCCCGGTCACCACCACAGCCAAACACAATAACGAGCTTTCCTGTCACATATGGTCGCAAAGCACCAATCGCATTTTCGAGCGCATCCGGCGTATGCGCATAATCCACAAACACGCCAGCGCCGTCTGCATTGCGCCCAACCAAGTCCAGCCGACCCGGCGCACCTTTCAGCGCTTCAAGTGACCGCATAACATGCGCTTCATCGCCACCGGCAACAATGACCAAACCTGCCGCGACCAAAGCATTAGACGCTTGAAAGTCACCAACCAACGGCAATGAAATGCGATAACTTGCCGACTTGGTTTTCAATTCCAACAATTGCCCCATGCCGTCCCGCGTTGCTGAAATCAACTTCAAATCATCGCCAGCAATGCCAACTGTGTAAGCCTTTAATTCATGCGACTGAGCAATCCGAATAACATCTGCTCCTTGTGGCGAATCCGCGTTGATAACCGCCGCAGTGCCCTTTGGCATCAACTCTGAAAACAACCGCATCTTGGCTTGAAAATGGTCTTCAAATGTGTCGTGATAGTCGAGATGATCTCGCGTGATATTTGTGAATGCGGCAGCCGTAAGCCATAAACCATCCAAGCGGTGTTGCGATAACCCATGGCTCGAAGCTTCAATCGCCAAATGATCAACATGGTCCTCATGCAACCGCGCCACGATCGAATGAAGTTGCATCGGCTCTGGTGTCGTATGTTTCAATTCTTCAACGCCTGCAGGGCTGATTACACCAATGGTACCAAGGCTCGCTGCGCGAAACCCCATATCCATCCAAAGCTGGCGCACGAATGCAGCAACAGAAGTTTTGCCGTTCGTACCAGTAACCGCAACAACGGTATCTGGTTGCGAGTTATAAAATCGCGCTGCCATTTGCGAAAAAAGTCGGCGCGGATTATCCGTTTCAATGACTAGCCCTGGGCCGTGATATGCCCCCGTTTGGCAAATGACCGCCACAGCACCTTGCGCAAAAGCTTGCGGAATATATTTGGCCCCATCAACTTTTGATCCCGGCAAACCTGCAAAGACAGTTCCGGCACTAACGGCTCGACTATCAGACGTCAAACCAGTCACCCGCATCGCACCAGCCTCTATTGAGACAATTGCATTTTCACCAATCAAATCACGCAAACTAATGGCCATAACGGTTAGCCACTCTTCTTTGGTTGCTTGGCCAATTTTTCTAATTTGGCTAAATCTTCGGCCGTGAATTTCGGCGTAACGCCGAGTAAAGGTGCTGTGCGTTCAATAATCTTTCCAGCGGTTGGAACCGCATTCCAACCGGATGTGGCGAAGCCATAAGTTTCCGGTGTGGGTTTGGGTTCATCAATCATGACAAGGATAACATATTTCGGCGCTTCCATAGGGAAGGCACCAATGAATGAACACAACCGATGATCTTTCGAGTAACGACCACCAATAACTTTTTCCGCCGTACCGGTTTTACCACCAACGCGGTAACCAATGACATTCGCATTGCCTGCTGTGCCGTCAGTGGCATTCAGGCGGAAAAGTGTTCGCAACATTTCCGATGATTTGGGCTTCACAACTTGGGTGGCCAGAACTTCTGCTTCTTCTTTACTGCGCTTAAAAAAAGTCGGTGGAACCATTTTTCCGTCGTTCAATAATCCGGCAACAACAGAAATTCCCTGCAGCGGCTGCACCGCAAAACCATGCCCAAAAGACGCAGTAGCTGTCACCAACTTGCTCCAATGTTTCGGAAGCAGTGGCCTAGCACTTTCAGGAATTTCAGTTTGTAAGCGTTCAAACAATCCCATCCGCTTCAAAAACTCTTGATGCTTTTCAATGCCAACATCCAGCGCCATTTTGGCAGTACCAATGTTTGATGAATGCGTAAAAATTTCAGGCACGGTCAGCACACGGCGCTCGGCGTGATAATCGTTGATCCGCGCACTGCCAATCACCAACGCATTGCGCGCATCATATTTAGAATTGAGATTGGCCGTGCCATAATCAAACGCCATGGCGAAAGTCACAGCTTTAATTACCGAACCCAACTCATAAACACCGCTGGTCATCATGTTTTGTTGTTCTGAAGAAAACGCTTTATTTTCCACATTCGGATTGAAATCGGGGATCGAAGCCATAGCGATAATCTCGCCAGTTTCGGAGTCCATAATGATGCCACCTGCCCCTTTGGCGCGGAATTTTACAATTGCATTATGAAGCTCATCCGTCAGCGCATGCTGTACCCGCATATCCATCGATAGCTGGGCTGGCAAAGCGCCTTGCCGATCTGGATCAGCGAGAGAGGCCGTATAAATCGCACCTTGATCGTCAAGGTATTTCTCAATCCCAGCAATGCCTTTGGTATCGCGGTCAACATAACCAACCACATGCCCGGCAAGCCGCCCAAGGGGATAGACCCGGCGACGTTCGTTAATATAAGCCACCCCCGGAATACCAAGATTGTAAACCGCATCCCGCTCTTCGGGGCTCACTTGGCGCTTAATCCAAGTAAAAGCTTTTTTCTGTTTCTCAAACTTTTTGCGCAAAACCGCGCCATCAACATCCGGCAAAGTTGCCGTAATCAATTCAACCGCTTCATCAATATCAATGATTTTGCTTGGGTCCGCAAACAGCGATGCAACCGCGATATCGGTGGCCATAACGGTGCCATTGCGGTCAACAATATCTGGCCGCGGCAACCGCGTTTCGGGAGCGGCCATTGCCGTTTTCTTATCGGTTTCGCGAAACAGCGTTAAGTGACCGAGCTGGATTGAAATCGCTAAAAACGATGCTGCAAAACCAAGACTAATCAACCGAATGCGATTTTGTCCGGCAAGTTTTCCGGTGGAAATTGGTGTACCGGTCATTGTTCCATTTCCTTCAGGATATCGGCAATCGGATCTTTGCTTTGCTCTTCTATTTTCACAATTGGTGCATCTGGAATCCGCGCCGCTAATTCATCAAGTGTTACAACTTGCGAAGCGGTGATGGCTTGCAGTTTCAACTCCTCTTTGGCAATTTTTTGTAAGCGATCCGGTCTGGTAAGACTGCTCCATTCGGCGTTCAAAACCTTCGTCGCCTCGCGCTCGTCTAAGATTTCATTTTCCAAATCAGCAATTTGTCGCTCGGTTTGCCGCGTAGAATATTCCAACGAATACATAAAAAATGCCGCGACCAAAGCCGTCAAAACCAAACACGCATTGAAAAACTTAATCATCGAAAACCACCTTGAGTCGGCCTTGGAACATCGAGTTCAGAATATGAAAATGGCCAGACTGCGGCCTTGGTGCGAACCCCTGCCCGAAGTTTGGCTGACCGCGCGCGCGGATTGCGGTGCGCTTCATCGTCAGACGCACCCACATGGCCTTTGAACAACAAATCAAAACTCGGTGCTAAGCTAACTTCAGGGGTTGGCAAATGGCGCGATCCAATCGGCAAATTTCCTGTGCGCGCGGTAAAAAACCGTTTCACAATCCGGTCTTCCAACGAGTGAAAACTCACAACGACCAAGCGCCCATCAATGTCCAAAATCTGCTCTGCGCCATAAAGCGCATCCGCCAATTCGCTGAGTTCGTCATTCACATAAATCCGCAACGCCTGAAACGTCCGCGTGGCCGGATGAATGCGGTCTTGCGGTCTTTGCGGACCTGTTGCCTTTTCAATTGCCCGAACTAAATCCAATGTGGTTAGTAAAGGCGCTTCATCGCGCGCCGCGATAATCGCTTTGGCAATGTTGCGCGAACGTTGTTCTTCGCCGAGCACATAAATCACCCGCGCCAAATCTGTGGCATCATATGTATTGCAAACATCAGCTGCGGAAAGCCCCGCTTGCGCCATCCGCATATCGAGCGGCCCTTCGCGCATGAATGAAAACCCGCGTTCAGCTTCATCAAGCTGCATCGAAGACACACCAACATCGAGGACAACGCCAGCGACGTGCGTTAAGCCCAAAGCGCCAACATGCGCCGCCAGCTCACCAAATTGCCCATGAACCAAGGTCAATCTTCCAGCAAATTCTGCAGCCATTTCTTGACCAGCCGAAATCGCATTGGGATCACGATCAATGGCAATCACATTGCAATTTGCTGCTTCCAAAATTCCGCGCGTGTAGCCGCCAGCACCAAATGTACCGTCAATATAAACACCGCCATCCCTTGGGCATAGTTGGGCCAAGACCTCGTCAAGCATGACGGGCACATGACGCATCGGGGCTGACGCAGCGCTCATTTTTAGAAAAATCTCACAGTGAACAAGTGGTTAACGATTTACCGACAATGCCCCGGACGACGTTAACAAATAGTTTCAAATTCGATTCATTCCGCAACAGAATTGCCAGTTGGCCTGTAAGCCGGGTTCTGTCCCAGCGGTTTCCCGCCTTGGATGACCATTCATCTAGCATTTGGATTACTCCAAACGTCGTGCAACCTACCCGGACAGCGAGTTAAAAACACCCCCGAAGTCGTAAGACTTCCTGCCGTCCCTATTCGGTCTTGCTCCCGGTGGGGTTTGCCCTGCCGCCGCCGTTACCGGAAGCGCGGTGCGCTCTTACCGCACCGTTTCACCCTAACCGAACCGAAGCTCGGCGGTTTGTTTTCTGTGGCACTTTCCCTGGGGTTGCCCCCGCCGGCCATTAACCGGCACCGTGTTTCTATGGAGCCCGGACTTTCCTCCCCCGCACCCTTTCGAGCATTGCGGCGGCGGTCACCCAGCCAACTGGCAAGTCCTGCAACTAGGCCGGATGTTTGCCCCGGTCAATAAAAACCGCTTGTGTTTATCAAGCTGAGGCCCATTTATCGCCGATGGCTATGATTTCTATATCGACCGCAAAACCAATCGACCGCGTTAAAACCATTAACCGTTTGCGCAATATTGCCCGCGTAATGGATGCCGCTATCAAAATTCCCGGCACAAAAATTCGCTTTGGCGCTGATAGCATCGTAGGTCTCGTTCCCGGCGCTGGCGATCTCGCTACAATGTGTGTCTCAATCTTCGTCCTCGTCGAAGCAGCCAAACTCGGCCTCCCCCGCGCAACCCTCCTAAAAATGGCAGGAAACATCGCAATCGATACCGGCATAGGCGCCATCCCCATAGTCGGCGACATCTTCGACATGTTCTTCAAGTCCAACACCAAGAACTTAAACTTAGTGCTTGAATGGATTGAGAGAAATAAATAAAATTGACCTCCCCACTCCCCATAGTCGGGCCCGACCCGACTAACCAGACTTCAGGCAGCAACACATTTTCAAAGTCTGGGTAGCAGGGTCAAGCCCTGCTAAGGATAATATGGGTAAAACTGCTCCTGCAATATCAGAACATAATAAATCAATAGTTGTACCAATCAATCGCCTATGCAAATTACATCCAACGCACAACAATTTGAGCTTGGGAATTACAATTTTATGGAAAATCTCCCAATGCAAACTCGCCGCATTTGGCTTCGACCATTCAATGTATTTAATCCTGAAGAGGCTGGCTATATTGGCTGGACTAAAGATAGCTGGCGCGCCCGAATGCTCGGGCAAATTCAAAGTGGTGATCTTTTCTTAATCTACGGCACTTCGAATTCCGAAACAGCCCAACACCAAAGAAACCGAGTGCTCGGTTTTTTACAAATTGAAGCAAGAGCCATATTGGACTCTGACAAATGCTCTACGGCAGCTTTGCTCAATAAGAAATCTAAAGGTTGGGCAGAAAAATGGACCTTTGCAGTTCCTGTTGTCCGCGCTTGGCGGGTAGAAGAATCAATATTACTTACCACTATTGCACACACAACATATCAAGCAAAAGCGGGTCAACCTATAGCAGTCTGGAACCCCAGATTACTTCCAGAAGAGGTTACTCAGGCTCTAAAAATCAAAGTCACAGAAGTAAACGTTTTTGGCGAACCGCCGATCAATGAAACATTTGCAAATCAAGCCGCACTTGCACATGCCCTTCAACCGTCCAAGGCATTTCCTCATGCATCTGGCGACCGCATCGCAAGCTATATTGACGGCCCGACCCGGCTTTACCTCGCTATCTATAGCGGGAACGGACATGAGCTGCTTGGTATTCCAAAGTCACAATTTGACAACACTTCGATCATGAAAATTGGAGTGTCCAATAATTTGGATCGGCGTCTCGCAGAGTTAAACTCAGGTTTCCCGCCAGAGGCAAAGGGGAAATGGAAAATGGAACTCCAATCAGAACCGTTCGAAAGTCACCAATCCGCGGAAATTGCGGAACAGGCATTTAAAGACTCATCTATGCCCCGCCATTCAAGTTTAGGAGGAGAGTTTTTTCGCGGTCTACTTGTTGATGCACAAGTTACCTTCGCTTCGATTAGCGGAGTCTCGCGGTTTAGAAAATGAACAATAATCTATTTCAAATCATATACTTAAGCCGCATCCGGAATTTTTGTTGTCAATTCAATACCCAGCGCTTTCAAGACAGCCAACGTTGACTTCAATGTTGGGTTACCTTCTTCACTAAAAGAGCGATAAAGCTGTTCGCGCGACAAGCCGGTTTCGGTAGCGATATTGGTCATCCCTTTGGCGCGGGCCACAATGCCTACGCATTTTGCAATATAGCTCGCATCGCCCGTCGCCAAAGCATCGGCCATGAAGAAAGCAATTTCGTTATCATCTACCAGTGCATCTGCGGGATCATAAGATGTAAGTTTTTCAATCATCAATTTTTCTCCAATTCATAGCCAGTTTCTTCGCTAAAACAATATCGCGCAACTGACTGCCTTTATCGCCACCACATAACAAAACAATCAGTTCATTGCCGCGCTGCTGAAAATAAACCCGGTAACCGGGACCATAATGAATGCGCAATTCACTCACACCACCGCCAACCGGAGCAGCATCACCGATCAAACCTTCTTGCAATCGCATTAACCGTGAAGCGATCATCGTACGCGCCCGTCTATCTTTCAATTTGGATTCCCAAATACGAAAAGTTTCAGTTTGCTTCAATTTCATCAAGAAATATTTGTAGTTTTAAAAATACTAAAAGTCAATACAATCATCTTTCCCAAACCACCCGCCCATCGCAGATCGTAAACCTTGGTACAATCTCATGCAGCCTGGCCGGATCAACACCAACGATATCTTCCGACAACACAACAACATCCGCCAGCATCCCAACTGCGAGCTGGCCTTTTTGCCCTTCGGAAAATTCGGCGTAGGCGGCATCGACGGTGTACCCCGCCACAGCTTGCGACAAAGTCTGCCGTTGATCGGGCATATCATCGGCCCACTTCGCCCGCGTCATGGCGGATTGGATTGAGCGGATTGGGTTAATATCGGACACCGGCCAATCACTGGCGAATACCAAGGGAACACCAGCGGCGCGCATATCATTCCACGCATAGGCCAACGGCCATTTCTCTCGGCCAATCCGCGAGATCGTGGGTTCCAATGGCAAACCATGATTTCCCGGCGGATGCGGCGGCTGCATGGAGGCCACAGCACCAAGAGTTTTCATACGGGCAATATCAGCCCGTGCAATCACTTCAATATGCTCAACCCTGTGGCGGCTATCGCGCTTACCGTTCGTGCTCACCGCCGCCTCATAACCATTGAGCACCATATTCACGGCGCCATCGCCAATTGAATGCACGGCGATTTGTAAACCGCGCCGATCCGCTTCAACCGCTATCGCATCAAAGCTGCTTTGCGAAAATAATGGCTCGCCGCGCCAGCCCGCGCGGTCCGCATAATCATCCAGCATCACAGCTGTCCAACTATCCAAAACCCCATCCATAAACAGCTTCACAAAACCCGCTTTTATCATTTGACTATTGTAAGCTTTGGCCATCGTGCTCGCGCGTTCCAGCGCTGCAATCGGCATAAAGTTTTTAAAGTGGAATGGCACATAAGCCCGCGCTGTAAGTTCGCCTTGCCGCTCTAAAGCCGTCAGCAATTCTAGCGTATAAAGATTGCCATCCATATTATGAAAACTGGTAATCCCATGTTTGGCGCAATGGGCAAGGCCGCGTTTGATCACGCTGAGATCATAGTCAAATTGCGCGGGCGTTGGATAACCCTCCGGCTCGCCGCCCGTGGTCAATCCCAATCGATCCCGATTGCCAGAGGGCGAAAGCGCCATGACAGGATCAATCGCTTGGCCTTCGCGGAGTTCTCCCGAGGCAAATCCGCCCTCTTCCATCACCACTTCATTGCCAGCACCGCAAACCTTACCATGCAAAATTCCGGCCAGCTCCAAAGCAATCGTGTTGGCCCATGCTGTGTGGTGATCCGGCGAAAACACCAGCAATGGGCGATCCAGCAAAATGCGATCAAGGTGATGGCGGGTCAGCGATTCAGTGGTCGACAAAATCGTATAATCCGCCTGATTGGCAATGATGAGATCGGCCCCTTGATGACTGGCCAGATATTGATCAACCGCTGCCTGCAACGCGGCAAACCCACTAACACCACTCAAATCAAGATTATCCAGTTCCGCCGCACCTGCAAATAAATGCATGTGCGCCTCGATGAAGCCCGGCATAATCGTGCCGCCGCGCGCATCGATAAGGCGGGCCGCCCCCAATGCCAAAATTTCCGCGTTCTGGCCAATCGCTGCAATGACATTACCAGAAATCGCGAGGGCAGTAGCAGGATCCGCTCCCGGAACCATGCTCATCACCACGCCATTGTGAATTATCAAATCAATACTTTTCATCCGCCAATACTTCGCTATGGTCCCCAAAACGTCAACCCCAGAGAATCTCCATGGTCCGCCAGTCAGTTTTCATCATATCGATCCTCGCCGGAATGGCTACAGAGGCCGAAGCCCAAGAGCGCCAATGGTCTTTTGATATGACCGATAGCGAGGCTTATCTGGTTTTTGGCGTGCCCGAAACGGACGACGTTGGCATCAGTTTTTGGTGCACCTTTGGCACGGCAAAAATCAAAATCTTCGTGCCCGAAGGCGGAACCGATATTAAGCCAAATGAAGTTGCCAACTTCACCATGACCGTTGCTGACAAGCCTTATATTGTGTCGGCGAAATCAGCAGTAAATGAGCTCTCTGTTGGCGTGAGTTTAGAAGGCGAACTTGAAACCACAGCGCCACTTTTCACCGCCCTGAAAGAAGCCAATCGCCTGCAAGTTACCGCCGGAAACCACACCACCACTTACCCCCTCGACAGCGCCGAATTCAATAATCTGATTACGATTTGCAGCGCGAAGTAAGGCAAGCTTCCGCATCAGCAAAATAATGACAAGCGTTCATTATTTTTGGCACCACCCAATAACCGTCATCCCGGTGTGAGGCCGGGATGACGATGTTTGATTATGAGCGCTGCTTTAAGTCGAATTTCTGTATCCAATATCCCATGCCAAACCGTGGCATTCTTTGAGGATGTAATCGATTTCCAGTTTGGGTTTGGCGCGGTGGCCGGGTGGGCGACCGGGGCGCAACGGCGACGTAAATTTGGGATTTGGCAGCTCTGCGCGCTTGGCTTGCCAGCGGACCAAACGCGTGGCTTGCTGCGGGATGGTTTCAAGGGCGTGTTTGAGGGCGGTGAGACGGCGAGAGAGGTTTTCTGCGGGGTTTGGTGTTTTTGGAACTTGTCGCCAATACATCTGATCAAAGGGATTAAACGGATTTCGGGTGTGGGTTTTGACCATCACGATGAGCGGGTTTTGCGGTGTAATAAAGCCGAAATTCTTGCGCGTATCAAAGAGCTGAAAAGACTTTCGCCCGGTGCTCTTGCTCTCAATCACAAGTCCTTTCGGCATGGCGCGCGATGCAATTGGTTTCGCCACCAAGCCATGCGCTGCAATCACAATCAAACGCCGTAACGCAGACTCTGCCGGGCGCAACATGCGCTGCAACGTCAACCCGCTCACCACACCCAACATCGCAAACAACTCCCCCACGATGCGGGTCAGAGCCAGTCGGTTGATTTCAATAGCCCGGTTCCAGTCCATACGACGCATTTTCTCCTCCATTCCGGAGTAGAACAAAACAAGAACTTTGTCAACTTAAAAAATGCTCACTAGCAAACAGCTTTCGCCAAGTTCGCCCCTTTTGCTACCAATTAAAAACCAACTCAGTCCAACACTTTGCAAAACAAAAGGAAGCCCCCTTTGATTTGCTTTTTCCCGAAGAAGTCACTTCGAATCCACAATGTGGGAAGCGCCCCGCTTCGTTGCTTCATTTACTACTTGCGACGATCTATGTTCAGGGTGATACCAGCCTCCATGATCTGGGGGTAAAGAATCAAAAATTTGCGGAATGGTTTTCTCGCCTACTTGCACGTAGTTTCGAAAAGAGGGGTGAACCGTCACAAGACTATCTTTTTTCTCAAGGTTGCATTTTGAACATAGCAATTGAAGGTTACTGATATCATTCGACCCACCCTCGATCAGTGGTACGATGTGGTCGATGTGGTGAACCTCAGTCAACTCGGAGAATGCCACTGTGCAACGTGCACACTTCCCACGTTCTCTAGCAGACAGGAGCTTTATTACCCAACTTGGCCAACGCTTGCGCTGAAATAATCGTCTGCCTTTATTGGGAATGTAATTATTTGTGGCAGCCGCATTGTCAGGCGAGAACAACAAACCAAGAGCGCTCACACAGAGAAGCGAAATTTCTTGACATAATTGCCGATTATGAAGCGCTCTATTTGCAAAATCGTCAACGTAGACACCCACAATTGGTTCAAAGTTTTGGGAAACCCAGTTGCGAAGTATTATTGAAGTGTTTTTGATCTCGGCTTGATTAACTTCAAAACATTGGTCGATGCAATAATCGAATTTCTTTAAGCTAACCAAAAGCTCCTCGGGAACATTGATTGCACTATGATTTGCAATTCTGACTAACATCGAAAAGTCTTGAAGAAAAGCATTTGTATCAAAATCGTCTTGGGTTTCCCATTTATCCCCTGCCACTTCGGACCAAAACAAATTTACACCAATAAAATGTAGAAGCCCCCTTCTAATTGTTTTATGCAACAGTCCAGCTTCTCTCCACGGCTTTGCAAACTGCCGTGTGTCTTCGTCCCCGCCCGCATCAGTAGGGCGTGCAATTTCCTGTAACAATTCGTCAAACCAATCCGTAAATGAACCGGTAATGACGCGTTCGATGGCAGCGCTATATAGGCGCAATGCAAACCGTTGATCCAATTTTATGGGCTTAGAGTTTTTGTCTATTTTCTTCAAAGTACCCCGCGCTTTTCTGTCTTAACTAACATTGTGAGTCTTCTACAGCGGTGCCAGTGCATTTAATGCTCAATACTAGAAGCTAAAGTACATGGCATCATATCACGCTGCAACCCCCTCATCAAACGCCACGCTGCTACCCTCTATATGTGGATTGATACGCCAAATCCAAGCGGGCGAAAAGTCAGCTTGGTATAATTTCATTCTTCAGCATGCATGGCCAGCGGCCCTTCGAGGCCCACTGCGTGGGCACCTCAGGGCGAGGGAAAATAAAAATTACCTCACTCTGAGGTGCGAAGCCTCGAAGGGTTGCCAGCCAAATTTGCTCAACGGAAATTACGCCTGCAGCACATTAAATTATCTTGTCGCTTCAATACTCTTCATCGGGTCTACCAACGGTTCCTCATCCGTCTCGCGCCAAGATAAGCGCGCGATCCACCTTCTCCAGCTAAGGGGCTGGAGAAGTGAAGGTTCGGAGACAGCGCACCTCATAATTTCAAGCAGTTAACAGCCGATGCAGCGTGGTTACTGTGGATTGATCGGCGATGCCATCGACCAGCGCTGGTCTGAAATGGCGTTGGAAGGCTTCGACGACGATTTTGGTTCTGGCATCAAAATCTGAATTTATATCAATACCATAGCCATATATCTTCAACATTGACTGTAACGCGTAAACGGCATCCCCGGAATCGCCGGGTTGCAAAAATGTTCCGCCAGAAATTGGTTCAGGTTTTACCCAATGACCAACGCCGGCGCGATGCAACATGGCCCAATCAAATTTTTCGCCGGGATCAATTTTGCGGCCCGGCGCTACATCGGAATGGGCGAGAACGCAACGTGGAAGGATGTGATGGCGCGAGGTAATATCCGCACATAACCTTACGACACTTTCCATTTGCGCGAGTGGAAAATCGGGACAGTTTGCACTATGCCCTAGGTTTTGAATCTCAATGCCAATCGAGCGCGAGTTGATATCGGGTTCGCCCGCCCAGGATGAAACGCCAGCATGCCAAGCCCGCAATCCCTCATCCACCATTTGAACAATGCCGCCCTGCTCATCGATCAAATAATGACACGAGACTTTGGACGCAGGATTGCATAGCCAATTGC
Organism: Hyphomicrobiales bacterium; assembly: GCA_043760745.1. Classification (GTDB taxonomy): domain Bacteria; phylum Pseudomonadota; class Alphaproteobacteria; order Rhizobiales; family Aestuariivirgaceae; genus Aestuariivirga. Next base: position 6,985 of record JAYUOP010000014.1, on the reverse strand, counting down.
AAGCCTTCGCCGCGTCACCCATGCCCGTATAGTGCAAAATCAAAATACTCGGTTTCAGATCATCAACGCGCGGCTCAACATTGGGTGAGAGCTGAATGCGGTGTGGCAGGCTTGTTCCGATCAAGCGCCGCGTTCCTTTTGAATTTCATCATAGGCTGCATTAATCCGGGCCAAGCGCTCCGTGGCGAGCGATACCATTTCGGCGGGAACTCCGGCTGCGATTTGCTTATCGGGATGATTTTCACGCACCATTTTACGGTGATGCGCTTTGAGTTCGGCGGCGGTGCTGGTCCGATCAACGCCCAATATTTGATAAGGGTCTTCAATGGCATGCACCACATGGCGCGATTGAATGCGCAAGAAATCATTGCCGATAAAGCCAAAAATCCGCGCTACTTCTTCTAAGTAAGTCAGCTCATCCTCATGCACCGCGCCATCGGCTTTCGCGATATGGAACAAACCATCGAGCACATTTTCGAGAACAGTCGATTTCTGTTTGAATAGTTTTGCAACCTGTTTGGCATAGGTATCAAAGCCCGCCACATCGCCCTTTGCGAGGTCAAACACGCGCTGCAATGCCGGGCGATCAGTATCGGGTACCCGGAATACTTCGCTAAACGCTTTGATCTCGTCTGTCGTGACCACGCCATCCGCTTTGGCCATTTTAGCACCAAGGGCAATCATGCCAATGGTGAAGCCCACTGATTTTTCGGGAGCTGAATGACCAGAGGTGAGCCCGGAAAGGTACGATCCAATAGAATCGCCTACAGCTGAAATATGAGACCAAATCGACATGAATTAAAGTCTACCGGATTCGCGAGCGAATTAAACGGGGATTATTTGCCGCGGAAATAATGCAATGATTCAAACACTGGCGTATCAATATCAAGACCTTGCGCCAAGCGCCGCTCAACATGCCAAGCCCGGCCGCCGGTCCAAACTGTTGCCCATAAAACCGGAATAAGTCCAAGAGCTTGCAAAACGTACATCGCCGTTTGCGGCAACTCAAGTAATTGCGCAATCGCCCAAACCGTGACCGCCATTGCAGCCCCTAACAGACAAAGTGTCATCAAGGTAACGCCACTGGCCGCCAGAAAACAGCCCAATGGACTGAAAGCTTGGCTTGTGGTTTTCGGCGTTGGTTCCGGGGTGATCAATTCTTGTTCCATAATTTTCTATATGCCTCCACCACGATCAGATTGCAATCTTTTCTCCAAAACTGGATGAAGACAAATCATTGGCTTTACGGCATGTCAGATTGACTTATTTGGAGTGTCATCGCTTGACGACTGAACAACGCGGAATGATCTATGGTTTTATAGGCGTGGCGATATTCGCACTCACCTTGCCTTTAACGCGCATTGCGGTGCGTGAGTTTGATCCCTTGTTTATTTCAATTGGGCGGACTGTCTTGGCTGGGCTCGTTGCCCTTGCCATACTCATCATCAGTGGCCAACCACGGCCCACACGCGAACACGCAGGCGGATTAGCCTTGATAATTTTGGGTGTCATTTTCGGTTTTCCCATACTTTCGACCATCGCAATGCAAACAGTGCCAGCGTCTCATGGTGGGGTCGTGTTGGGAACCCTGCCACTCATGACGGCGATGATGAGTGTTTGGTTAGCCAATGAGCGCCCGTCTTTGCTGTTTTGGTTTTGGGGTGGATTGGGTTCAGCCCTCGTGGTCGCTTTTGCGCTTTGGGATGGCGCGGGCGGATTTCAATTCGCGGATCTCTTGCTCATTCTCGCGGTTATTGCAGCCGGCATGGGCTATGCCGCTGGCGGAAATCTTGCCCGCACCCTTGGCGGCTGGCAGGTCATTTGTTGGGCGCTGGTTTTTGCGCTGCCAATAACAATACCAGTCACCATTTACTTGGCGAAAGACTTAACTGGGCAAGAAACATTTATCGGTTGGGCATGCTTTGCTTATCTCGCACTCTTTAGCCAACTCATCGGTTTCTTTGCCTGGAACAAGGGCCTTGCATTAGGCGGCGTTGCCAAGGTAGGTCAGGTGCAATTGCTGCAAACTTTTATGACATTAGCTGCTTCCGCGCTTCTGATCGGTGAAAAACTAACATTGCTCATGTTGGTTTTTGCAAGCGCTGTTGCCTTATGCGTTTGGTTTGGCCGCAAAGCGCGTGTGCAGCATATGCCGTATGAATCTAAATCTTAGGTATCTATACTAAGATATTGATTTAATGACAGTAAGTTGATCCGCTGCGCCGATTGGCGAGGTCAAAATGGAAGTGGTCTTTGTGGTTCGCGTCCGACCCCGGACCTAAAACTGTATGGAAAGTTCCGCAAGCTTCGCCCCGCACCGCCCGCAAGAAATTGCGTTCATCGCGTGAGCCATAGTAATCCTTCAGCACACTTATTTTGCGTCCGCTTTCGAGCGTAAATCCAGATACGTCCATCGCATTGCCAAAGCCATGTTCGCTCATTTTAGCACCAGCTTTATTGTTGCGTGGACGGCAAGCATAAGCCGCTGCAATATCAAGCGAAACGACACGTTCGCCAAAATGATCTTCTGCTGCATTTTGAACTGTGTTGGAAACCCAATCATTGAAACGCCCGGCCACATTGCAATTCACAATGGCTGGCTGGCTAAATGAAACCCCACTCACGCCATAGACTTTGTAAGCATTGCGCACTTCGCAACTGCTTTTACCATCAAGATCTGAGATTTTTTCCGCTTGACCAAATGAGCGAGGATCGGCGGCACATTGTGAAACTGGCGCCACTAGCCCCACAGTTTCAAATGATCCCGGTTGTTTATTCCGCGAACAAGCAGCAACGCCCAAAACAATTGCCAAACCACAAACCGAAATCAACACATTACGCATACACAATACTCACATCCCCGACTGGACATGATTATGACGCCAAAGTGCTTAAATTAAATTAACGATTGAGCGCTGCAATCAGCTCGCCGACATCGCCCTTACGCTTGCCCACAAAGTCAGTGAAAATATTACGCTGCATATACGTCAGTGAAAATCCTAAAACCTTCACGTCGATGACCTTGTATCGTCCACCACGCCAAGCAACCTTCCAATCAACATTGTAAGACTTGCCATCGAGCAGAGTAATTTTGGATTCAACGGTAATATCTTTGTTGTCTTCCACGGTTGCTTCGCCAACTTCATATTTGGCAACTTCAAACTCGCGCGATTGCTCGGCAAAGTAGCGGGCCATAAATGTGGCTGTGCCTTGATAATATCTGCCCTTTTGGCCGGACGAAAGTTTGCTGCGGTAACGCCCTAAAGAATAATCCGCGATATTCGCAACATCAGCATGGTTTTGAATAGCGCTCAAGAAAGTCCGCACGGTTCCTTGCCGATTAGCATTCAGCAGATCCTTGCCAACTTTTTTCATGAAAATCACAGACGGATGATCTGCCGCTAAAGCGGAAGTCGCCAAGCCGATAGGGCTAAGCGACACAGCAAAGAGTTGAAGAAAATTGCGGCGTGAGATCATGGTTCAGAATTCCGTTCGCCGCCAATTTGGACGGATTATGGTTAATTTAGTCTAAAAGTAAAATTTGTTACCACGTCTCAGCTTCGCGAAGTTCGTCGTACAGCGGCGCAAAGTCGCCCTTTGACCGCCCAAGTACTTCTTTGAAGCGTTGCTTCATAGAAATGGTCAGCCACACACCTTTGAGGTTCACGTCGCTCACTTTGTATCCGCCACCGGCCGGTACCAAACGCCAACGGACATTTTCACTACCGCCACCGCGCAACTTGATTGCGGATTTGATGGTTGTGAATTTGCCTTCGGTTTCGGAAGATAAAATTTCAAGTTCCGAACCCCGGAAATCTTCAACGTAGTACACAAACAAGGCAGCAGAATAATTGCTGACCAGCCCATAGAACATGTCTTTATCGCCCGGCGGCAATTTCTTCAAATTTGTCCCAAGCGCAAAATTCGCAATGCCGCGCAAGTTGATGTAACGATTGAGCACTCCCGCAAAACGACCACGCAAGGCTTTCCCGGTTTGACCCGAATTTGCCAACGCCATGACTTCCCCGGCAATTTTGGTCACGTAGGCTTCCGCCGCAGCATCCGCATGAGCAAGCCTCGGCATTGCGCCAACTGCAACGCTACCAAACACCATAGAAATCAGCTGCCGCCGCGACAATATTACCTTAAGAGGGCCGATCATAATTCCTCCAACACGAATCCAAAAAACGTAAGCCCGTAATTATTTAACATATTTGGTCAAAAAATCATGAAGAAATCAAGGCGAGCAATAAAACGACGCATTTTGCGATAAATACGAACTTCGCCTTGCGATCCATATAAAGATATGTTTATATAGAACTATGGATCAGGGAATGGAAGAACTTTTAGTTGGGTTGCGGGCGGTGGCGGAAACCACGCGAATCCGCATTTTGTTTGTGTTGTCCCACGGCGAACTCAATGTTAGTGAATTAACCCATATTCTTGACCAAAGCCAACCCCGCGTCAGCCGTCATTTGAAATTGATGACGGAGGCTGGGCTTGTCTCTCGCCATAAAGAGGGCAATTGGGTTTTGTTCCGATTGCGTGAAGAAGGCTTAGGGGGCGCTGTATCGCGCGCTATCGTTGATATGCTGCCGGGACAAGAAACCCTGCTCAGCGCCGATCTTGGCCGCTTGGAAGAGGTCCGCAAACTACGCAGCGCCAAAGCTGCAGCATATTTCAGCGCCAATGCTTCGGATTGGGAACAGCTCCGCTCACTGCATGTGCGCGAAGAAGACGTGGAACTCGCCATGGCAGCCCTCGTTGGCAAAACTAAAATCAATTCATTGGTTGACTTGGGCACAGGAACCGGACGCATTCTGGAACTTTTTGCACCCCTCGCAACGCATCTCCACGGCATTGACGATAGTCGTGAAATGTTGGCCATTGCGCGCGCTAATCTTGAACAAAAAAACTTGCGTCACGCGCAGCTTCGCCAATCCGATATTTATGCTTTACCCTTTGCTGATGGCTTGGCTGATCTCGTAACCATCCACCAAGTTTTGCATTATCTCGATGATCCTTTCAAAGCTTTGCTGGAAGCTAAACGTATTTTGAGCCCGAAGGGACGTTTGCTGATCGTTGATTTTGCGCCCCATGAACTGGAAGAGCTGCGCGAAAAACAAGCGCATCGGAGGCTTGGTATTTCTGCCGAACAAATGACCGGCTGGCTATCAAAAGCAGGCCTTACGCTTGAGCGCCAAAATGTGCTGCCGCCGCCGTGGCTGAAATCTGGCACCGGTCTTACCGTTTCGCTTTGGCTCGCCCGCAACAACAGCGCGGATGAAATCACAACTTCCTCCGCCCTGCCCGCAAAGGACGCAGAACGCATATGACTTCCGACATCAAAGTATCATTTGAATTTTTCCCGCCCAAAAACACCGAGAGCGAAACCGCACTCTGGGCAAGCTTGCGACGCCTCGAAACTGTAAACCCAACATTTGTATCGGTAACCTATGGCGCGGGTGGCACTACGCAAACCCGAACCCTTGATACAGTGCGCCGCATCGCTTCCGAAACCAGCTTGAAACCTGCCGCACATTTAACTTGCGTTGGCGCATCAAAAGAAGAAGTGAATGCAGTCATTCGCGATAATTGGAATGCTGGTGTGCGCCATATCTTGGCTTTGCGCGGCGATCCACCGGCAGGCGTTGGTCAGCGTTTCACGCCTCACCCGCAAGGCTATAAAAACGCCGCTGATCTCGTCCGTGGGATCCGCGATATTGGCGATTTTGAAATCTCCGTTTCCGCCTACCCCGAGCGCCATCCGGAATCCGTATCGATTGAAGAAGACTTGGCCTTCATGGCTGATAAAGCCGACCACGGGGCAACGCGCGCCATCTCGCAGTTTTTCTTTCACAATTCATTTTTCTTGCGGCTGAGAGATCGCATGATGGCACGCGGCATCAATATTCAATTGCTGCCTGGCATTTTGCCCATTACCAATTTTGCGCGCGTCAGCGAATTTGCCGCCAAGTGTGGCGCGCATATTCCACCAGAATTAGTCCGTCGCTTTTCCGGCCTCGATGAAGACCCCGAAACCAGAAACCTTGTCGCGGCCATGGTTGCCGCCGAACAGGTCGAAGCCTTACGCCGCGAAGGTGTAACCGACTTTCACTTTTACACTCTAAATCGCGCTGACTTAACCTACGCGATCTGCCGCGTTCTTGGTCTCGGCGTGCCGGAAGTGAAAGCAGCTTAACGTCACAAAAACTTCGCCAAGCCATGCCATAGCGTGAGGGCCGCTACGATCAAAAACAAGAGCCCTGCTCCGCGGCCAATCATGATGGTCACATTAGGATTAGCAATCAGCATATCTCTGCCTTTGGCAGCAGCCACCGCAACGCCTCCGTAGATCAAGAACTGCATTGCGATGGTGAGTAGTCCCATGACAATTGCTTGCCCGAGAATTGAGCCATATTCCGGTTTCATAAATGCCGGATAAACTGCAATCACGAACATATAGGCTTTGGGGTTCAGCGCGCAGGTAATAAATCCTTGCCGAAATGCAACGTACACGGAGCGATTTGTTGTGCTCCCAATATCATTCACGACGATTGAACTGCGGAGCAGGCTATAGCCAATCCACGCCATATAGGCGGCCCCCGCCACCAGCAAAATATCAAATACAATAGGCGCAAATTGCAAAACTGCACTAACGCCAAGCGTGCCGAAAACCGTATGAAATACCCCACCAAGCATAACACCAAATGTGGCCGCGAGGCCCAGTCGCAAGCCTCCCGTAATGGCATTGGCCATAACGAAAAACATATCCATGCCGGGCACAATAATAATGCCAAAAAGCAACACGGTATAAATCCAAATACTCTCTTGATAGCCCATGATAATTTTTTCCGTCGTCTGAGGTTTTCCCTCATCCGGCCTATCGGCCACCTTCTTGTATCTAGACTATGCTCTGCTTTTTTGTTTGAAGTTGGGTGTGCGGAGGTAGATGGCGATCCACCTCCGCACGGCGGTTTTGACG
>JAYUOP010000013.1:0-2140 GCA_043760745.1 Hyphomicrobiales bacterium | reverse complement strand
TAAATTGCCGTCCTTGCAGCGATTGAACTCTTCGTTGCGGTTGACCAAAATAACGCGATTACGTTTCATCAGTGCAATGGCATTTTCAATGGCGGCATCACCGGCGCCGACAATGATGATGGTTTCGTCAGCGTATTCATCTGGGTCGTCCAGTTGATATTGCACGTTCGGTAAATCTTCGCCTTTGGCGCCAAGCTTGCGAATATTGCCCTGTAGGCCGATGGCAAGAATAATAAATTCAGCGGCGATAGTTTCGCCATTCGCCAGTGCAATCAAAAAATCACCCTGTTTGCCGGTAATCGCGGTTACCGCAGCGGCATATTTAATATTGACCTGATGCTTGGCGAGCTCGTCATTCCAGGCGCTTAGTATTTTTTCACGGGTGCCAGCGGCAAAACTCATGGGGCTACGCAGCGGCAGAATCTCGGGTTCTGCCATTACGTGTTTGCCTTTCTGATATTTGTAGATCGTATTGGCTGGCTGTTTTTCTGCTTCCAGAAGAATATGCGAAACACCAAGTTCGGCCGCGTGCGCAGCAGCAGACAGTCCGCTGGGGCCGGAACCGACAATGGCTATCTTGAATTTTTCTGTCATGTTTTTTCTCCAGGAAAAATCAAGTCACTCATTAGTGTGCAAGTAAAACGGTTTTAAATTCGCGCAGACGCTGTTGAAATTCGGCCGGGCGATATTTTTCATCGTTTGACAGCGATGCATAAAGTTTTTGCAAACTGGCATTGACCGGTTTTGCCGATTTAATCATGCCGCGCTTATTCATGAAATTCACCACGCTGCCAATCGCCATCACGGCCTGTTCGGCACCGGCGTAATCCCGATAATAGCCATTCAATCCATCGTCAATCAGGCTGACGGCAATGCCACGTAAGGCAGCTTCTGAAAAAGAATAATTTTCGACGCGGGCAGCCACTTCAAGCGATAAACGTTTCATTGCGGCGGCTTCTACCATCGCATCGCCTTGACCAGCAACGGCACGATGTAATTTGCCGCCTTGCGCGGTCACACGCCCACCGAGTTTGGGGTCCATTTGTTTGGCGATTGCGCGCATCATCAACATGCCCGAATCATTCAAACGTGCCAAGCCCGTGCCGGGGCTTGCGCCGAATGCGGTGACGGGTTTCCAACGTTGTTCCGACATCGGGCGATGGCAGGCATGGCAGTCAAACAACACCAATTCCGGAAATAAACCGTCACGCCCACGTTTTGGATCACGCAAAATATCCATGGTTTCCGCGACCGCCAGTGATTGGCCGATTGCCCATACTTTTACGCCGTCCCAGACTTGCTTGCGCTTTTCATAATCTTTGTCGATACGAACATGGGCGGGAGAAATTGCCGAAAAAGTTTCCAACTCAAAACTCATGCGCGGGTGACCAGCGCCCATCATGCGATGACTGACGAATTTATCTTTATTACCGAAGTGACAGGACAAACATAGTTGCGCGCGCTCCATCGGTTTGCTGCTCGGGTATAAGCCGTGTTGAATATTCATCGCGTGAGTAGCACCGGGCTCTACGTGCGAACTTAGCCAGCGACCCGCCGGGCCGTGGCAGGCTTCGCAAGTAACGCCATCAGATAATTTAAAGCGTTCGCCACGATTGGCTTCCGGCACATTGTGGGTGTGGCAATCCAGACATAATTTGGATTTCTGTGGCGGCATACCCAAGCCAAACTTTCTTGCGATGCTTTGTGATTTTTCATTTAATAAAACATCGTAGGCACGCGCGTGTTTATCAAAACGTGACCAAGTCACATATTCATTTTGCAACACGTTCGAGTCTTTCCATTCGGTGATCGAGCCGTGGCATAAGCTGCTGGCACAGTTCACCACGCCCACTGAGCTGTCTTTTGAGTGATAGGGCAAAGTGGATTTATTTTGCGCAAATGCGCTGTAGCTGATGAGAAGACATAGCAGCAAAGACAATCGAGGTATTTGAAAATTCATCGTGACGACCTCGCTTTTTTCTGTGCGGCAGCTTTTGATGATGTCACTTCATCACTTACGAACCAAGGTGTGCCATCGGGATTCAAATAGAATTTTCGCATTTCTTCGGCGCTTAGTGGTCGCGAACCTATGCGGCCAAAGACGGCGATCTGTCCGCCGGTTTCATCCACCGCACGGTCA
>JAYUOP010000012.1:0-2143 GCA_043760745.1 Hyphomicrobiales bacterium | reverse complement strand
ATTCATATGGCCATTGGTATAAGATATCCTTCGAGGCAGTCGTATCAAAGCACTTTTCGATTCACGCCTTTCAGACGTTAGCGCAGTGTGTACATAGGCCAAATATTTTTCATTATATTACTTCAATCAAGTGGAGCGTCACCGAAATTCTGAGGAGGAAAAAGGTTTAGACATGCGTGGCTTTCTTGCGCTTTTGTTTGGGCGGTCGAAGGCCCAAGGGCGCGTCGAGTTTTTGATAGAGTTCGAACAGAAATTCGAGGCGCTGGCGGTCGGACTCAAATGGTTGCTTGCGGTAAGCTTTGTCCACGGCTTTATCTAAAGCGTGGTGGGCTTTCAGCAGGTCTTGGGGCATGGTGCGCGGATCATAAAGATCAGCCAATGTTGAGGTGGGGTGCGCAGTGCGCGCCGCCAGCACCGCTTCCGCTTTGGCAGCAATATCGGCTTCAACAGCAAGCGACACAGCCTGCGGCCATGGGAAATTGTTGTAAACAATTGACGCAGAGTATTGATATCGACTTTCCAATCTTCCGCACACCTGACGCATCCAATCATTGTGCATAGCTGATGTCAAAACGCCAAAGTGATATAGAGTAGCGTCGGGTACTGCCAAGGCACTTCCACTGATAATTGTTTCCTTCTGACAAAATCCAATTGGCAAATAGTAGCGTTTTTCGGAGGATACTTTGGGAATGAGCAAATAGTTAGTTGAGGGCTGCCGATTTTCAGAAAATAATGCAGGGACACTTGCCCACTCTTTTGTTCGAGCTTTGCCGCTGGCTAGCCTTGCAACTTTAACTTTTTCAATTCTGGCCATTACATCTGGCATTGATCTTAATGTTTGTGGTTCGGCCCCCACAAGCCACAAACAATATCTTTCAATCGAATTGATGAATTCATCACCACCAACATACTTTCTAATCCATGTATTTGCTTTAGGTTTTGCATCCAACAATTCTTTGCATTCTGCCGGAGATAAAACTAAAAATCCAAAGTCAGTTGCTTCGCTTCCCTTGTTTATCAACGGAACTTTGCAAATTGGCTGGTCACGTCTCTTTATCAAACACACGGGCGCATCTACAAGATAAGGGTTTATATTTTTTGCCAACACACGTTGCGGATCCGAGGTAGTTTTCTCATATTCATAAATATATTTGTGATCTACGTCTGTTGCAGAAAACCCAACTACGACGACGTGTACTTTTGCAATATTCATGCCTTTGGCTTTTTTTTCGTCAATCGTCCATTTGAAGGTGCGATGGGCGAAAATAATATGCACGCCAAAACGCGAAAGCATGGGTTGCCATAAAACCGCAACTTGCTCTCCTTGCGTGATGGAATTCGTGGAAACAAAAGCAACTTTGATGCTTGTGCCCTGAATGAATTGTGCGGCTTTCCAATACCAAGCGGTCACATAGTCCAGTAACCCAGCTTTATCTTGACTGCCGAAAACGCGCTTCATATCTGTTTTTTGTTGTGTGCTTTGTTCTTTCTTCCCAATAAACGGTGGGTTGCCCAGCATGTAACTCAGCTTCTCCGGCGCGATCACGATTTTCCAATCGATGGTCAGCGCATTGCCGTGGGTGATGTTGGCGGATTTTTTGAGTGGCAACCGCACCAACGCTTGGCCAAACGATTCCGAAAGCCGCATGTTCATTTGATGGTCGGTCAGCCACATGGCGGCTTCTGCTATGTGGGCCGGAAATTCTTCAATCTCAATCCCATAAAACTGGTCCACATCCACCTTGGAAAGCTCACGCACATCCAACACCAATTGCCGGTTGGGGTGCAGCGCTTCCAGCACTTCAAGCTCTAACATCCGCAATTCACGATAAGCCAGAATGAGAAAATTGCCGCAACCGCAAGCCGGATCAAAAAAATTCAAACTGCCAAGCTTGGTTTGAAATTTCTCCAGCTGCGCATTCCGCTGTGTGGCTTTGCTATCGCGAATTTTGTGAAATTCTTCGCGCAAACCATCCAAGAAAAGCGGGTGAATAGTTTTTAGAATATTGCGTTCAGACGTGTAATGCGCGCCCCCTTTGCGCTGTTCGGCAGGCAGCATGACCATTTGAAACAGCGAGCCAAACAAAGCAGGTGACACCTTGTTCCAATTGAAACGGCAGCATTGCAACAAAGCCTCGCGCAT
>JAYUOP010000011.1:0-2144 GCA_043760745.1 Hyphomicrobiales bacterium | reverse complement strand
TTGATGTCGTCATCGACGCTACGGGCAAGCCAGCCGTAGGTGCCGAAATTGGTTTGACCGCCATGGAACACGGCAAGCATTTGGTGATGATGAATGTGGAAGCTGATGTGACCATCGGCGCTTATTTAAAGCGCGAAGCTGCAAGACTTGGCGTGGTTTATACTTTAGGTGCGGGTGATGAACCATCCAGCTGCATGGAACTTGTAAATTTTGTGACGGGTATGGGTTATCCGATTGTTGCGGCAGGCAAGGGTAAGAATAATCCGCTGAAAATCGACGCAACACCTGATGAATATGCTGAAGAAGCAAAGCGCCGCAATATGAATGTGCGCATGTTGGTTGAGTTTGTTGATGGCTCAAAAACCATGGTTGAAATGGCGGCGATTTCGAATGCCACGGGTCTCGTTCCAGATAAGGCCGGCATGCATGGCCCTTCATGCTCGATTACTGAACTTGAGCATGTGCTTTGCCCGGTTGCCGATGGCGGCATTCTTTCGCGCAAAGGTGTGGTGGATTTCTCGATTGGTAAAGGTGTGGCACCTGGTGTTTTCGTCATCGCTGAGATGTCTCACCCGCGCGTGCGCGAACGCATGCATGATTTGAAATTGGGTGCTGGCCCTTACTACCGTTTCTTCCGCCCCTATCATTTGACATCACTCGAAGTGCCGCTGTCTTGCGCTCGCGCTGTGCTTTACGGAATTCCCGATATGCAGCCTCGTGATGTGCCGACATCTGAAGTTTGCGCTGTGGCTAAAAAAGATTTGAAGGTGGGCGAGCGTTTGGATGCCATTGGTGAATACACATATCGCGCTTGGATTATGAATGTGGCCGAGGCTGTGGCTGCAAAAGGCGTTCCCTGTGGTTTAATCGAGAATGGCAAAGTGACCAAGCCTATCAAGATGGGCGAATTGCTTACCACTGAAAATATCGCCATTGATACCTCTGCAAAAATTGTTACGTTGCGCAAACGCCAAGACGATATGTTGAAAGCGTCTTAATTTTATCGGAGGCTAAATTGCCACGTTACGACTACACCTCCATGGGGTTCTACACCTATGACTGCTTAGGCTGGCCCTTCACAGAAGTTCCGCCCGGCGGCGGCACAGTGTTCATTGATGATTTGACATTAGCGGTTTCTGGCGCTGGCGGCACGGCGGCCATTGCTGCGGCAAAGATGGGCCTTAAAACATTGGCAGTTGCTGGTGTTGGCGAAGATTTGATGGGCGATTGGGTGTTGCAACGCCTCAATCATTTTGGCGTGGATACATGGGGTGTGCAGCACAAACCGGAATGGCGCACATCATCATCCATCGTAACTACGCGAGCCGATGGGTCGCGCCCTGCCCTTCACATGTTGGGGGCCACCAAAGATTTCTTCGTTGATGTTGCCATGATCCCCCGCGTGATTGATGCAAAAGTATTCCACATCGGCGGCATTGGCTTGATGAATGCAATGGACAAGGGTCAAAACGCTGTTGTGATGAAGGCTGCGAAAGCCGGCGGCGCTATAACTACGGTAGATGTGTTTGCCGGATCGCCTAAGGACTTGCCCGCAATTGCGGCTGTTCTTCCGTATACTGATTATTTTATGCCGTCGATTGAAGAGGCGCAGGCTTTGTGTGGCCGCAGTGATTATGCTGATACCGCAAAGTTCTTTTTGGATATGGGTGTTAAGGCTTGTGTGCTCACCCTTGGTGGCGACGGCGCATATTATCACGACCGCGACGGCACCTCATTCAAAGTTCCAGCTTATGACATTAAAGTCAGATGTACATGCGGCTGCGGCGATGCATTTAATGCTGGCTTTGCAGTTGGGTTGGTGAAAGATTTTGATCCCGAAATGCGCGTACGCTTTGCCCAGGCCACATCAGCGTTGAATGCAACAGGGCTTGGATCCCAAGCCGGTGTTGAGAGTTTTGAACACACGCTAAACTTTATGAAGACGACGAAGACGAAGTGAACGTCCTCTACCGCTTTAGCGGGAGAGGGTGAGCGCTTGCGAACGCCGCGAAGCGGCTGGGCGGGGCCCGCGAGCAAAGCGAAGTGGGATAGGTGAGGGTTGTTCAAACTCTTAAGCTTCACTTTCAACCACCCTCAACCTTCCCATTTTGCAAAGGCGCAAAATGGGCCCTTTCCTTCTCCCG
>JAYUOP010000010.1:0-13691 GCA_043760745.1 Hyphomicrobiales bacterium | reverse complement strand
TTGGTTTGGACCATCGCTCATATCGTTCCGGGAATTTTGATTGGACAAGGCCTTTCTTTGGCTGGAGAATTGAGCGGTCGGTTGGTTATCGTATTACTTGTATTGCTTGTGATCCTCGCTTGCGCCGGTTGGCTTATCCGCATTTTGGCCGCTCGCGCAACGCCATATCGTGACCGTGCAATGCTCGGCCTATCCAACTGGGCTAAGGCGCAAAATGCAAAACCACTCCGCCGACTTGGCCGTGCCATTGCACCAACTGACCCAAGGTCAAAAATTATCCTCTTGTTCTTTGCGACTATCATAGTTGGCCTGATCGCATTTATTGACATTATGTCAGGCCTTTTCTTGCGTGAAGCAGTATCCAACTTTGATATTTCCGCCAATTCTCTCTTAAGTGAATTGCGCAATGGTCCGGCAGATATATTGATGGTTGCGATCACCATGATTGGCGATACGCCCGTAATATTTGCAACAATTGTGGGCGTAATCGTCTGGCTAATTTGGAAACGTAATTGGAATTTGGCGATTGCTGTTTTTGGTTTTGCGGTTTTCGGAAAATGCGCTGACCTCATGCTAAAATATTTAGTGGGCCGCGCTAGACCACCTAGTCAATTAGACTATGTCGGCTGGGATGCTTACAGCTTTCCAAGTGGTCACACCGTAATGGCAACAATTGCTTTTGGTATTGTCGCCGTTTTAGTGACGCGTTCAATGCAGCGCTGGAGCAAAGCGTTAGTTTATGCCGCAACGGCGATGCTCATCATTGCCATCGGATTTTCGCGGGTTTACCTCGGCGCTCATTGGCTAAGCGATGTCCTCGCTGGCATGATGTTGGGATCGATGTTGGTCGCTATTTTCGGTGTTTTAATCGAAACATTGCCAAAGCGTACTTTAGGGCCAATCGGCCTCGTAGGCTCCGCAAGCTTGGCATGTATACTAGCAGCTTGGCTGCACATTGGCACTGCCCACACCACGGAAATGCAGCGCTACGTTGCCACCGATAAATCGATAGAAATCAAACTCGCTGATTGGACTGTTGAAGGTTGGAAGCAATTACCAACGCGGCGCATTGATCTTTCCGGCCAGCCCGAAGAAGTGTTCACAGCGCAATGGGTTGGCAGCCTTGATCAATTAAAGTCGGTCGTCCAATCACTAAACTGGCGCACCATTGAAAAATGGACATGGCGCGATGGCATTGCTTATCTTGATCCAAATGCTTCCCTAGCAACGAGCCCGCCGCGGCCCGCATTGCATGAAGGATTGCAGGCAAAGCTTACTGTGGTCACACCAACACTGGAAACCGCTGCCGCTTTTCGGTTGGTCTTACGGGCTTATAAGACCAACACAAAAATAAGCGCTGAGAATGTTGCAGTACCGGTTTTCCTTTTAAGTTTAACCCGCGAAACGATCCGCCCTAGTTTTAATCTTTATGCCGTGCCGCGCACGAGTCCGACTTCAGTTGCCGAACAAGCCAAAGTGATAGCCGACCTCAGTGCCAATGCGCGTGTGAAAGTTATTGGTCAGCATAAAATTGTGGAAGATATTCAGACTGTACTCATGGCAATAACTGCACCGTAGTTTTGCGACTGGACGAACAACTTCACTTGGGCCATATTCCGCCCAAATTCATACTCGTTTTGATTGGTAAAGTGCATGAAATTTCTGAAACAGTTTTTCACCTGGTGGAATGGCCAAACCCTTGGCACGCGGTTTTTTACTTGGCGCAAAGGTGAACACGTCGGTTCAGATGGTGCGGGCAATCATTACTATCGGGCGAAGTCTGCCATGCCGGACTCAATTCCTGAGCGCCGCTGGGTGATTTACAATGGGTATTCGGAGGCGACTGCAATTCCGCCGGGCTGGCATGGTTGGATGCATCATCGCACGGACACTTTGCCAACCGATGAAAACTATGTTCCCCGCGAATGGCAAACCGCCCATCACGAAAACCTCACGGGATCAGCTGCAGCCTATCGTCCGCCGGGATCGATTGCCATTGGTGGCAAACCAAAAACCGTGGCTCCCGATTATCAAGCTTGGCAGCCTAAGTAACGACAGCTTTGATGCTGCCTTATTTCACGTGTTGTATGTACCGCGTTGTGTAAAATATGCTTGCTGCATCAACAAAAGGAACGGCCATGAAATCTTCCGCGTTTGAATCCTTAATTGGGGCTGCTGTGATTGCTGTTGCCGGAGGCTTTTTGTTTTTTGCTTACCAATCAACTGGGCTCAGCCACGCCGGAACCGGCGGCTACAAAATATCGGCCGAATTTGATAATGTAGAAGGCATCAACATCGGCACCGACGTTCGTATGGCGGGCATAAAAATTGGCACGGTTGTCGGCCAAAAATTAAACCCGGAAAATTTCCAAGCCCGCGTTGAACTCATGATTGATAGCGCCATTCCTTTGGCTGAAGACACCAGTGCCAAGATCACCGCAGAAGGATTGCTCGGTGGAAAATTTATAGCCCTTGATCCCGGCGGCGCTGATGAAAAAATCGCTGATGGTGGCGTGATTAGTTATACGCAAGGGGCGGTTGATATTTGGTCCCTGATTAGCCAAGCTATGTTTGATAAGGCGGGCTCTAAAACGCCACCGGCGGAACCACCAGCGCAATGAAATTTTTCGTTTCAAGCGCCATCGTTTTATCAGTGTTTGGTTTTTGCGATGCAGCCGTTGCTGCGCGCATCTCAAACCCCATCGCGATATTTGCGGGCCTTGATAAAATTACCGGCATCACCACGACCTTTGAAGCCAAAGTTGGCGAAGAGCAACGTTATGGCGGTTTGATTGTTAAGGCAGACGCTTGCTACACAAGCCCCGTGACCGAAGAACCAAAGACCACATCTTTTGTTGAGGTCGAAGCCATTGAAGTAGATGACAAGCGAACTAAGATTTTCTCCGGCTGGATGTTTGCGGAAAGCCCCGGACTGAATGCCGTGGAACACCCCGTATACGATGTCTGGCTGACCTCATGCCGCGATCCCAATGCGCCACCGCCGCCTGTGGAAGTCATCCCTGATTTATCGACCTTGCAAGACCAAATTGAAGAAGGCGAACCTACGGATTAAGGGGTCAAATAATCAGGATGAATTCCTGAACGCCACATCCCACGCCAAGCCGTGGCATTCTTTGAGGATGTAGTCGATTTCCAATTTTGGTTTGACGCGGTGGCCGGGTGGAAGGCCAGGGCGCAACGCGCACGTGAATTTTGGGTTTGGCAAAGCTTCGCGCTTCGCTTGCCAGCGGACCAAACGAATGGCTTGCTGCGGGATGTTTTCGAGGGCGTGTTTGAGAGCGGCCAATCGGCGGGCAAGATGCGCGTTAGTTTCCGTAAATTTTGCCGCAGGCTTTGGCCAATACATCGCGTCAAACGGATTGTGAGGGTTACGGGTGTAGGTTTTGACCATCACGATCTGGCGGTTTTCGGGCCTGATGAAGGCAAAATATTTGCGGGCATCAAACAGCTGAAATGTCGTTCGGCCAGAGACTTTGGGCGCAATCACCAGCCCCTTTGGCATTGGACGGGTTTGCCTCGGTTTGACCACCAGCCCATGGGCCGCAATCACAATCAGACGGCGCAAAGCCGATTCCGCCGGGCGCAACACACGCAGCAAAGCAACACCACTGACCACACCGAGCATCGCAAGGAGCTCACTCACAATGCGCGCGAGTGCCAAACGATTAATTTCAATAGCGCGGTTCCAGTCCATAACGGCTTGTGTTTCTCCTCACGAACCGAACTAGAACAAATAAAGAACATTGTCAAGTCTTTTGCAGAGTGCGCAACGCAATCTAAAATCTCTCCATGGTCGGGCATGACCCGACCATCCAGACTTTGAACAGTACGGTATGTATAAAGTCTGGTTCACCGCCACAAGGGCGGTGATGGAGAATGAGTGGTAAAGCGGCGCTGAGCAATCTGAGATCAAAAAGTAACCGTTGCATAATTCCTCGCAGGTTGAACCAATCCTTCGAGGCTCGCTTCGCTCACACCTCAGGATGAGGGAAAGCAATAAGTTACCTCACCCTGAGGTGCCCACTAAGTGGGCCTCGAAGGGCTGGCGGCCACAATTTGTGAATAATGCAATGGTTCCATCATGGGGGAGGGAAATCCAATTGTGATCCCGTTTAGGATCTGCTTGCTTTAGATGCCCAAACTGCGCCCCGTAATTCGTTACCGTAATTGGAGTGGACTATGCCGCAGCAGGTTTCGGCGCCTCATCCTTTGGGGTGATGACATTGGTTTGATTCGTGCTACTCATATTCACTAGGTCAAATTTTTGAGGAAATAAAACCATGGCAACTTCTTTTGGTCCATCCATAGCAAAACCACAGCAACTGAAGTTTGCAATGCGTGATTCTGGAGCGTCAAAACGCAGTCATCTGGCTGAAAATGTGAGCGAATCTCCCGCCAGCGCTGCACCCAGCAAAGCAACCTCGTCTGGCCTTATTGGTACACCCGGACCGGACACTTTAAACGGCACATCTGGCGCTGATAAAATGTTTGGCCGCGCCGGTGACGATATTCTTAGCGGATTTGAAGGCAAAGATATTTTGAATGGCGAAAGCGGTAATGATACCTTATCTGGTGGGGCGGGGGGCGATGTATTAAACGGTGGCGCCGACATTGATTTTGCTGATTACTTCAATCAAATTGGTTCAGTGACGGTAAATCTCAAAAAGCCATCCGAAAACAAAGGAGAAGCAAAAGGTGATACCTATATCTCTATCGAGGGCGTTAATGGCAGTGGGTTTGCTGACAAACTGACCGGAGACGATAATCCTAACGCTATTTATGCACGTTCTGGAGATGATTTTGTTTTCGGCTTAGCTGGCTCGGACAATCTTTATGGCCAAGTCGGCAACGACGTTCTTGAAGGTGGTGCCGGTGACGATGTTATTGACGGCGGCGCTAATTTCGATTTTGCCAGCTACGCAAATGCTTCCAATGGCGTAACCGCAGGTATTTCAACGCCGTCCCTCCTTATGACGGGGGATGCCAAAGGCGATATTTACGTGAGTATTGAAGGGATCATTGGCTCGAAGTTTGCCGACATACTTATAGCTGCCACTACCGTTGGAACAACACTCATCGGCGGCGCTGGTGACGATATTTTGTCAGGCGATTCGGGCGGAGATATTCTCGAAGGTGGGTTAGGAAAAGACACTCTTCGGGGAAATGGGGGGTACGATAGTGTCACTTATGGCCTCGCGAAAAAAGCTGTCACTGTAAACTTAGCAAACAGCGCCCTGAATAAGGGCGAAGCCGCGGGTGACACATTTCAAAGCATTGAAGGACTTGGGGGCTCAAACTTCAAAGATAAGCTGACCGGAAATGATATCGGAAACATCATCAATGGTGGTTTGGGCAGCGATACTTTGACGGGTGGCGCAGGGGCAGATGCCTTTGTCTTTAGCAGCGCTTTGAGCAAAACCAAAAACGTTGATACCATCACAGATTTTACTGTTGGGCAAGACGTAATCTGGCTCGAAAACACGGGCGTTTTCTCGAGCTTAACGATCGCAGGTTTTCTCAGCTCAGCAAATTTTAGTTTAACGAAAGCCAACGACAGCAACGACTTCATTGTTTACAACAAGGCAACCGGCGACATTTTTTATGATGCTGATGGATCAGGTGGCGGTGCGGCAATAAAATTTGCCCACGTCAATCCAAATACCTTTCTTCTCGCAGCCGATTTCCTGATCATTTAAACAGAAAAGGTTTCAGCGTTTTAAGTTCCGTTTGACATACATAGCTTGAGTTACATCAGTACTGCAATTTGGTGGACTGAATTCAATTTTCGATATTCTCATCACTCTCGAACACCCAGCACCGCCCGCAACACCGCTTCCGGATCACCATCGCCTTTAAACTTATCAAAATCTGCATTCGCTTCTAGCGCTGGCTCTAGCCGCAATTGGAAATCTGCTTTGCTGATGGGTTTCGCACCTAAGCGCTCTAAATGTGGGTTCATGAATTGGGCGTCTAGCATTTGGAAGCCGCCAGCGTTTAGTCTTGCAACGAGATGGACAAGGGCTACTTTGCTGGCGTCGGTTTCGCGGCTGAACATGCTTTCACCGAAAAAGGCAGCACCAATATGGACGCCATAAAGCCCGCCGACCAGCTCACCATTGCGCCAGCTTTCAACACTATGACAGCAGCCCAATTTATGCAGTTGATTATACAAAGTGCGAATGCGTTTATTGATCCATGTTACTGGGCGGCCATCAACCTTTGCAGCACATTGATCGATCACCTGCGCGAAGGCCGTGTTGATCCTGATCTCAAAAGTCTGGCGGCGGATTTGTTTACGAAGCGACGTTGAGACGATTAAACCATCCAACGGAATATGGCCGCGCTCATCAGGCTCCACCCAATAGAGCGCATTGTCTTCTGCAGTTTCCGCCATCGGAAACACACCCGCCGCATATGCCTGAAGCAAAATTTGCGGCGTTATGTTGCTCAAGGGGCGGTCCGCGCCAGATATTTTTCCAGCCAATGAATATCATAATGGCCATCAATAATATCAGGCTCCTTCACCAAGCGTTGAAACAAGGGAATCGTGGTTTCAATACCTTCGACCACAAACTCACCCATGGCGCGGCGCAGGCGCATCATGCATTCGGTACGCGTCTTGCCAAACACAATCAGCTTGCCAATCAAGCTGTCATAGTATGGCGGAATCCGATAGCCGGAATAGAGCGCTGAATCAACGCGCACACCAAGCCCACCCGGAAAATGGATGGCGTCAACACGGCCCGGCGATGGCGTGAAGTTCACCGGATTTTCGGCGTTAATCCGGCATTCAATCGCGTGGCCAGAAAACACAATATCTTTTTGCGTGTGCTGCAACTTTTGCCCCGTAGCCACGCGGATTTGCTCTTGCACCAGATCAAGGCCGGTAATCATTTCAGTGACCGGATGCTCGACCTGCAAACGCGTGTTCATTTCAATGAAATAAAACTCGCCGTTTTCATACAAAAATTCAATCGTACCCACACCTTCATAGCGCATATCCGCCATAGCTTTGGCCACGCGCGCGCCAATCGTGTCGCGTTGTTCAGCGTTCAGGGCAGGGGAGTGGGCCTCTTCCCAAATCTTCTGGTGGCGACGCTGCAACGAACAATCGCGCTCGCCCAAATGAATGGCATTGCCTTGGCCATCGCCTAAAACTTGGATTTCGATATGGCGTGGTTTTTCGAGATACTTCTCGATGTAAACTTCTTCATTGCCAAAGGCAGCCTTAGCTTCGGTGCGGGCAGTGTCCAACGCAACTTCTAAATCGGCGGGCGAATGGGCAACTTTCATACCGCGCCCACCGCCGCCAGCCGTTGCCTTGATGATGACGGGATAGCCGATGTCTTTTGCAATCCGCTTGGCATCGGTCACATTGCCAACGCCGCCCTCAGAGCCCGGAACTACAGGAATGCCCAGTGCTTTGGCGGTCCGCTTGGCTTCAATTTTATCGCCCATTGTGCGAATATTTTCGGCGGATGGACCAATAAATTTGATGGAATGTTCGTTGAGGATTTCCGCAAACTTTGCGTTCTCAGATAAAAATCCGTAACCCGGGTGAACGGCATCAGCACCTGTAATTTCGCAAGCGGCAACAATGGCTGGAATATTCAGATAGCTATCTTTGGCGGGCGGCGGGCCAATACAAACACTTTCATCAGCGAGGCGCACATGCATGGCATCAGCATCTGCAGTGGAGTGCACGGCCACGGTTTGAATGCCAAGTTCGCGGCATGCCCGCAGAACGCGCAAAGCGATTTCACCACGATTAGCGATGAGGATTTTATCAAACATTATTATTCGACCACCACGAGCGGTTCACCATATTCAACCGGATGACCACTATCCACCAGAATGCGAACAACCTTTCCGGCTTTGGGGGCTGGAATTTGGTTCATGGTTTTCATGGCTTCAATGATGAGCAAGGTTTGCCCTTCTTTCACCTGAGTGCCAATTGCAATGAAGTTATTGGCACCCGGTGCTGGCGCCAAATAAATCGTGCCAACCATTGGCGATTTCACTGTGCCGGGATGATCTGCTTCAGCGATTTTTGGCGCCGCAACGAGCGATGGGGCCGCAGTGACAGCAGCAGGTGCATGATGGATTGGTGCCGCGGAAACAGATGCAACTGCAGTGATTGTTTTTGAAACCCGAACCCGGGTTCCACTTTTTTCCAGCTCAATTTCGGAGAGGCCGGTTTCATTCAAAATACCAGCCAAGGTGCGAATGAGCGCCAATTCGGAGCTCTCGTGTTGAACAATGGTTTTTGGCTTGGGTGCTGGCTTTGCTTTGCGGGCAGGTGATTTCTTCGCGGGCATATTTATCCCTTTATCGCTGAGACATTGAATCGGTCGCTAACTATAGCTTTTAGTTTTGGCTGTTGGAAGCGCTGCAACGCGCCTGTGGATGGATTGTCAGCAGAGCTTGCAGCCGCCATTTGCCCGCAATTCAGCGATGGAGGCCAATAAGCCATCCAGTGGCAAGTAACCCGGCACCAATTTTTCATCAATGATAAAGGCGGGCGTGCCACCAATTCCCAAATCTTGGGCGAGGGCTTGATTTTGGTTGATCAGTGTTGTGATTTCAACGGACTCGATATCGACCGCATATTTCGCCATATCTAAGCCTTGTGCCACTGCGATTTCATCGGCGGATTCTTTGGTAATTTTACCTTCGTGCTTAAACAAGGCGACATGCATTTCCCAATACTTGCCCTGCTTGCCAGCCGCCAATGCAGCCTTTGCGCCATAAAGCGAATCCGCACCAAAGATGGGAAATTCCTTGAGGACGATGCGGAGGTCTTTGTCCACTTCGGTCAGTTTTATGACTTCATCGACACTCTTTTTGCACCAGCCACAGTTATAGTCGAAAAATTCAACCATCGTAATCTTGCCTTTTGGATTGCCAACGACCATGTCGCCCGGCAAGCGGAATACGGTTTCAGCGTTTTCCTTCAAACCAATCATGGCTTTTTCAGCTTCAGCAACTTTTTCTTTTTCTTGCAGAAGCTCGCTCATTTCACGAATGAGTTCGGGATTTGCAAGGAGGTATTCCCGCACAATTTTTTGCATTTCAGTCTTTTGTGCATCATTGAATTCGGCGGCAAACGACATCGAAAAACTTGCCATAATAGTCGCCGCAGCAAAGAAAATTTGAATCATGAAACGCATTTATGTGGTTCTCCTATTATGCCGTCTTGCCGTTTTTAGTGTAATCTTGCAAATTACTTTTTCGTAGCAAAATTCAAGATGTCGTTGACCCGCAGCCACTCTGGCGTGCCAGTTTTAAATTTATCCTGCAATGCTTTGCCTTTTTGAATGGCGAGGGCGCGATCGCCAGTGAGCATTGCCGCCTCAGCAATTGATAAATCGGCCCGTAACACATCACCCGAAATCGCATAAGCTTTTGCCATTAAACGATAAACTTGCGGCGTATCGCTTTCAGTCTTGCGGGCTTTTTTTAGCAATACCAAGGCCTGGGTGGCAGCTAAACCATCTTCGCGATCAAGTAGTGCTTGCGCATAGAGTAATTGGATCAGCCCATTATTCGGCAGCAGCGCCAAAGATTTTTTAAGGGGGGCAAGAGCCAAAGCCGATTGGCCATTCTCAAGATAAGCTTGCCCTTTCAGCTCCCAAAAATATGGGTTTTTAGCATTATTGGCGATTAAGCTATCGATAACCGGAATGGCATTCTTAATGTCGCCTTTGCGAAACATGACAATCGCCCGCGCATAACGGGCTGGCATCGATTTATCCGACGAAGGGTAGCGCGCATAAACCACTTGCGGTGTTTCTAAAAATCCAGCCAGCTTTGCTTTTGCCAGTTCATGCCGCAAAACGAGATCAGCATCATCGGGTTTTCCAAACGCCGCTGATTTTTTTACTTCGGTTGCAAGAGTGCTGATCCGCTCAAACGCCATCGGGTGAGATTGCAGATAGGGATCGGAATTTTGCGAAGATGCGAGCGAAGCATTGGCCAGTTTGCGAAATAAGGTCAGCATACCTTCAGCACTTTGACCCGTCTTGTTCAGATATTTCAATGCCGCCTGATCTGCTGCCGACTCCATACCGCGTTGATAGGATAACACGCTGCGCTGGGCCAGACCCTGAGAACCAATCACCACACCTTTGCCAGCGTCAGCAGCAGCCGAACTGCCAGCCAGAGCACCGCCAATAACAGCAGCTGCCCCAATCAAACTTCCAATGATGGATTGTGCACTGGCGCGGTCCAGCTCAAGGCCAAGTCGCGCTAAATGCCCACCGGCGATATGGCCGGTTTCATGGGCTAGAACGCCAATGACTTCATTCGGATTATCTGCTTGGGTAATAAGTCCTGTATGGACAAAAATCCGCTGCCCACCGGCCACGAATGCGTTGATCCGGCGATCGTTGATCACATAAACTTTAACTACTCCTGGGTTCAAACCAGCAGCTGCGAAGATTGGTTTTGCATAGATGCGCAACAAGCCTTCAATTTCGGCATCGCGAATAATCGGCGGACCACGTTGAGCAGTTGGCTTGGTTTTCTTTTGCGCCGCGAAAGCACCTTCGCCACCACCCAATAAAAAGGTTATGGCTAAACAGCAGCGCAAAAATTTAGTGAGTTTCTTCATCGTAGAAAATGTTTCCCAGAACGAAAGCCTAATGCATCGTGTCGGTTTTAGAACCGCTTCCTAAACTTCGTCATCCCCGCTTGCGCGGATATGGTTATCGCATTTGGAACTAAGTACCCTCTTCCGGCCTTCGCCCACCTTCTCCCATTTGTAAGGACCAACGGGAGAAAGCTTATAACATCATCCCCTTCGCCCGCACCCCTTCGTGTAGGAGAAGGTGGCCGAAGGCCGGATAAGGGTACTTACTTTGCCATATTCGATTGGCCCGTCTGCGCGGGGATGGCGATTGTCGAGAAATTATACAGTCAATTGATAGTGTTTTGCACCGAACTCTTTCCATAAGGAATGCGGCGAGTTTGAGGCCTCTCCAAAAAGACTTGTGACGGTGCATTTAATTTCACCGTCACATTTTTTTATTTCTTTTTGCTCCACCAACCGACTTTGCGTTCGGTAGGTTCAGCGGCCACAGTTGGCGCTGGCGGTTGCCATTTTCGCGCTTCAACCGGTGCTGGTTCCGGCATGACGAAGGTTGGCTCTGGTAGGCGGGGCGGTGCAGGTTCAGCGCGTTGCTGCGGTGCTTCCATCATAACTTCAGCATGTTCAGCTTGCGCCTCATTTGCTTGCTCGCCACCTTCGCGTTCAGGACGCGGACCCCGTTCGCCACGTTCAGCACGATTGCGTCCACCGCGATTGCGGCCAAAGCGATCCCTGCGTCCACGGCCACGACCTTTGCCGTTTTCTTCGCCACCTTCTGCATTTTCGGGTGGCGCACGCTCAGCACTATCGTCGTCGCCACCATTGATGGTTTCGAGTTCGTCCGAGTTCGTCGGAACTTCGCTTACGCCTGTTTCATCGCCATCTGCGTTGCCAGCATTCTCTGCATTGGGTTCGCCATCTTCACGATCACGTCCGCCGCGTTTACCGCCACGCCGACCGCGCCGGCGCTTACGACCATTGCTATCGCCTTCTTCGCCTTCGGCGCGGGGTTGCCGCGCTGGCTTGGCTTCAACCAATTCTTCAGTGTCGACTTCTTCGTCTTCAACAGCTTCTTCGATTTCTTCTTCGGGCTCTTCAACATAAGTTGAATCAACCTTCACCGGAGACGCAATTTTCCGCACAATGTTTTCGCGTTCGCCAGCCCGCTCAACGGTCACTTGGCTACCCTTCATATCGTCGCTTGGAACCAGGAATACGGAAATTCCATAAGCCTGCTCAAGGTTCAGAAGATTATCGCGCTTTTCGTTGAGCACATAGAACGCAACTTCATGCGTACATTTCACGGTCAGGTTTTCTGCCCGCTTGTTCATCAAATGCTCTTCGATGGCGCGCAACACTGAAAGTCCACACGACGAAATCGAACGCACAATGCCGCGGCCTTCGCAATGCGGGCAGGGGCGTGACGAACCTTCAAGGAGACCCGGCCGCAAGCGCTGCCTAGACATTTCCATCAAACCAAAATGGCTGATCCGACCAACTTGAATGCGCGCGCGGTCATTTTTCAATGCCTCTTTAAGGCGGCGCTCCACATTCCGATTGTTGCGGTTTTCTTCCATGTCAATGAAGTCAATAACCACAAGTCCGGCCAAATCGCGCAAACGCAATTGCCGCGCAATTTCATCGCAGGCTTCAAGGTTGGTTTTGTGCGCTGTGTCTTCAATGTTATGCTCGCGGGTTGCCCGACCGGAGTTAATATCAATAGCGACCAAAGCTTCGGTTTGATTCATCACAATGTAACCGCCAGATGGCAGCGTAATTGTCGGTGAATACAAAGCGTCAAGCTGCGTTTCTGTCTGATGACGCGAGAACAGCGGGCGCGAGTCTTTGTAAAGCTTCACGTTCTTTGCATGCGAGGGCATCAACATTTTCATGAAGTCTTTGGCTTCGCGATATGCGGCTTCACCTTCAACTAAAACTTCGTCCACATCCTTATTGTAAAGATCGCGGATTGATCGCTTGATCAAACTACCTTCTTCATAAACCAAAGCCGGGGCTTCGCTGTGCAAAGTGAGATCCCGCACATTTTCCCACAGGCGCATCAGGTAATCATAATCGCGCTTGATTTCAGGCCGCGTGCGTTGCGCACCAGCGGTACGCACAATGAGACCCATGCCCTTTGGCACTTCGACATCGCGAGCAACTTCTTTCAAACGGCGGCGATCGCCAGCGTCAGTAATCTTGCGTGAAATGCCACCACCCTTAGAAGTGTTTGGCATGAGAACACAGTAACGTCCGGCCAATGACAAATAAGTTGTCAAAGCAGCGCCTTTATTGCCGCGTTCCTCTTTAACCACTTGCACTAGAATAATCTGACGACGCTTGATTACTTCTTGAATTTTATAGCTGCGGCGCGGCGCACGACGAGCACGGCGCGGAATTTCTTCCAGCGCATCTTCAGCGCCAATTGATTCCGGCTGATGGACTTCGCCATCGCCGCCTAACGTTTCAATGTCATTAGCTTGATCAGGTTCAGGCAATTCATCGTCGGCGTCGGAAGCTGCATCTTCTTCAGATTCAACCTCAACTTCTGGAACATAAAGTTCTGAAATTGCTGGTAATTCTTCTGCCTCAGCGGCTTGCGCACGTGGTACAGGATCATCATCCTGGTCATCATCGGCTTCGACTGTTTGCGTGCTGTGCTCGTCATCTGGCTGGTCAACATGGCTGGCATGCTCAACAGATTCGCCTTCGACGTCATCGTCATCATCTTGATTTTCCGCCGCTTCCGCCGCTTCATCCTCTTCCTGTTCGCGCAGCAAAGCTTGGCGATCAGCAAGTGGAATCTGATAATAATCAGGGTGAATTTCTGAGAAAGCTAAGAAGCCATGGCGATTGCCGCCATACTCTACAAAGGCCGCTTGGAGCGATGGCTCCACGCGGGTGACTTTGGCAAGGTAGATGTTACCTTTTAACTGCTTGCGGGCAGCACTTTCAAAGTCAAATTCTTCAATCCGGTTTCCTCGAACAACAACAACGCGGGTTTCTTCTGCGTGGGTGGCGTCGATGAGCATTTTGCTGCCCATGGTCTTTTATCCTTGTCGCAAACAGGCGGCAGGTCTTT
>JAYUOP010000009.1:0-5166 GCA_043760745.1 Hyphomicrobiales bacterium | reverse complement strand
TCAATTGCGAAACCATGGGCAGGGCTGAGGGCACAACGCCGAGAACCAGGCGACCAACAAGCTCCCCCTTTTTGCCTTTAATCTGCGCCAGCTCTTGGTTAAGCGATTGCCAATTATCAAGGATGAGATGAGCCCATTTTAAAACCCGGGTTCCCTCCGGTGTCAATCCAATGTAACGCTGGCCACGCTCCACAATGGGAACGCCAAGCTCTTGTTCCAATTGGCGAATACGACCCGAAAGCGTGGGCTGCGTCACATTGCAGGCCGCCGCCGCCCGCGTAAAATGCTTTTCTCGCGCCAGAGCTGCCAAGTATTGAATTTGCCGAATGTCCATGGAAAGACAATAACTTAAGGCGCGCAGTTTGCCATGATTAAAAAATTAAATCACATTATAGGAAAATAATCCTTGACACCGTACGGTGGTTCAGGCATAAAGGGTCATACTCCACAATTGGATCAAGAGAAGTTGCATCACCACATTAATAGTGATAATGTGGAAAAATGAAAAACATCACAGTTGCAATTGACGATGATACCTATCGCCGTGCGCGGATTAAAGCTGCGCAAAATGACACGTCGGTCTCTGCTCTTTTTAAAGAATATTTGAATGCAATAGCGAAGGACGAAAGTGAGTTCGAACGACTTGAAAAGCTGGAAATGGAATTGCGCAATCGCGTTGCACATTTTTCAGCTGCGCAACGATTAAGCCGCGAAGACGTCTATCGTCGTGAATTTTAATGGCGTGCTTTGTCGATACGAATATTTTGCTCTATGCAATCAGCACGGACCCAAAAGAGTCACTTAAAAATTCCATTGCTATTCAGATCCTAAAACGGCCAGACTGCGTTTTGTCAGTTCAAGTCTTGCAAGAGTTTTATGTTCAAGCGACGAGATCTTCTCGGGTAGATGCTCTTGATCACGATCTCGCTGTTGGGTTTATCAAGGCTTGGCAACGTTTTAAGATCATCGACAATACCACGCAGATCATGACAGCGGCACTGGAAATCAAAGCCAAATTCAAGCTGTCTTATTGGGATAGTGTGATCATCGCGGCTGCGGCTGAAGCGAATTGTCGTACGCTTTTCACAGAAGATTTGAACCACGGTCAAGTGGTCCTTGGCGTCCAGAGCACCAATCCTTTTCTATAAATAGGAAAATAATCCTTGACACCGGACGGTGGTTGAGGCATAAAGGGTCATACTCCACAATTGGATATAAAAATGAACAACCGAGGTGATGAGCCTTTGGCCGAGGATCTTTGGATCCAGGCTAGGCACGATTATGAAAATCCCAAAACCAGCTTGAAGTCAATCGCTGAGCGCCTGAATACCGGTGTTTTTGCCTTGGCTAAATTCGCCAAACTTCAGGGTTGGAAAATGCGCACCACGGCGCGCGCCAAAGCCAAGGCAGAAGGCACCAAGCAAACGATCCAACGGTTGAAAGATTTACTGCAAAAGCGGCTCACGCAATTTGAAGGCCAGCTGGACGCAATTGAAGTGGAAGTGAGCGCTATCAATAATGAACGCGACATTCGCGCCATGAATACACTGGTGCGCACATTGGAAAAGGTGCTGGAACTTGAGAGAAAAGACCGCAGCCTTCGCATTCGAAAAGCCAAAGAGCGCCGCAAATTTGATGACGCCGAGCGTGATGAACTTTCGCGCCGCATTAATGCTTTGTGCCCAGAGCGGGCAGGAAGCGACCCTGAGCCAGATATTGGAACCGTCGGAAATCCGAGCGATCCTTCGGGATTGGCGGCATTGGGGCAGACTGAACCAACAACTTCCTCCCCATGAGAGCGAATGGCGAACATGGCTGATCCTTGGGGGGCGCGGTGCTGGCAAAACCAGAACTGGCGCTGAATGGATCAAAGCCTTGGCAACCGGGCAATGGACACCGGCACAACCTCGCGCATTTCGGATTGCGATCATTGGTCCAACATATAATGAAGCGCGGCGGGTAATGATTGAAGGACAGTCCGGATTGCTAGCGGTCCATAGCCTTGATGAACGACCGAAATACGAGCCATCAAAACGACAAATCACTTGGGACAACGGAACGATTGCGCAAGTGTTTTCTGCAGAAGATCCCGGCGGCTTGCGGGGTCCGCAGTTTGACGCGGCATGGTGTGACGAACTTGCCAAATGGCGGCACGCTGAAGAGACCTGGGACAATCTGCAATTTGCTTTGCGCATTGGAGATAGACCATCTGCAATCATTACGACAACGCCAAGGCCCACAGCATTAGTCAAAAAATTATTTTTGGATAAGGCTGTTGTGCGAAGTGTTTCGCGTACAGTTGATAACGCGGCCTATCTTGCGCGCGGTTTTTTGGAAGATGTAACGACGCGTTATGGCGGCACAAAATTGGGTCGCCAAGAGCTTGATGGTGAATTAATCGATGATGATCCTAACGCATTATTTAAGCGTGAAGTGATCGAGAAAAATCGCCGTCCTGCGCCGCAAGAATTTGTACGGATTGTTGTCGCGGTTGATCCCCCGGCAAGCCACGGCAAACGCGCTGACGCTTGCGGAATTGTGTGCGCTGGTATTGACGAAGCTGGCCATTGTTACGTGTTGGAAGATGCAACGGTTCAGGGCTTGCGGCCTGCTCAATGGGCGGCAAGGGTATCGGCCCTTTATCATGCGCATAACGCCGACCGGGTTATCGCCGAAGTCAACCAGGGTGGGTCCATGGTGGAAGCTGTGATCCGTCAAATTGATGAAACGATTTCATTTAAATCTGCCTATGCCAGCAAAGGAAAGCGCATGCGGGCCGAACCCGTGGCCGCACTTTATGAGCAGGGCAGGGTATCGCACGTCGGCACGTTTCCAGAGCTTGAAGATGAGATGTGCACGAGCTTGGTGGGTGGTGGCAAAAGCCCCGATCGGCTGGATGCACTCGTGTGGGCGGTGACAGAGTTGGTATTGCGGAAAAGTAAGGGGCCGAGGGTTCGGGTGTTGTAACAGGCCCTCACCTACCGCTGACGCGGTGTCCTCTCCCGCTTGCAGGCGAAGGTGGCGTGAAACGCCGGATGAGGGGGCAGCCCCATTAAGGAAAAATATGTTCAACGCACTCAAATCATTTTTCACACCGGAGCAAAAACAATTCGCTTCTGGGCCGCTCGTATCATTGCATACGGTCGGTCGCCCGCATTGGGGCGCGCGCAATTATCAGGGGTTAGCGCGGGAAGGTTTTGCTGGAAACCCAGTTGGCTATCGCTGCATGCGAATGATTGCAGAAGCGGCAGCCTCAGTTCCGATTTTGCTTTTTCAGAATGAAACCGAACTTGCTGAGCACGACTTTCTCAGGTTGTTGCAGCGACCAAACCCCGCGCAAACCGGACGAGATTTAATTGAAAATATTGTGTCTTATTTGTTGGTTGCCGGGAATTCTTACATTGAAGTCTCAAAGCTTGAGGGAACCCCACGCGAGCTTGTGGCTTTGCGTCCTGATCGCCTGACCATTATTCCCGGAAGACAGGGTTGGCCGGAAGCATATGAATATGCGGTCGGAGGAACGTCAGTACGCGTCTCTGCTGAAAACATATTGCAACTCAAACTTTTTAATCCTCTTGATGACTATTATGGACTAGCCCCGTTAGAAGCAGCAGCGCGTTCGATTGAAACCCATAATGCGGCAAGCGGTTGGAACAAAGCCATGCTGGATAATGCAGCGCGTCCTTCTGGCGCGTTGGTGTTTAGTGGTGCCGATAATCATCTGACCACGGAACAATTTGATCGCCTGAAAAGTGAACTCGAGCAAAATTATCAAGGCGCACAGAATGCTGGGCGTCCGATGGTATTAGAAGGTGGGCTGGATTGGAAAGAGATGGGGTTCAGTCCTAAGGACATGGAATTCATTGAAGCCAAAAATGCATCGGCGCGTGAAATTGCGCTGGCGTTTGGAGTACCGCCGATGCTGCTCGGTATTCCGGGCGATAATAGTTTTGCCAATTACGCTGAAGCCAATCGCACATTTTGGCGGCAAACTGTGATCCCAATTTTAGGACGGGTGACGGATGCTTTGAGCCTGTGGTTGGGTCCGCAATTTAGTGATGATTTGAAGCTCGTTGCTGACCTTGATCAGGTTGAGGCTTTAAATGTTGATCGTGATGCTCTCTGGGCCCGCGTGGAGAAAGCAAGCTTCCTGACGCAAGATGAAAAGCGCCGCGCGGTTGGGTATGGGGCTGTGGGCTAAGGGCCCTCACCTGCCGCTTGCGCGGCGTCCTCTCCTGCAAGCGGGCGAGGTGAAACTACTTCTCCCGTTTACGGGAGAAGGTGGCGCGCGAGCGCCGGATGAGGGACCTTCAACAAAGGAAAAACGATGCAAACGCGACGTGAGTCTAACAGGCTCGGGCAGCCGCTATCGGCTTGCTCGGGGACTGGGGTTTTTGTGGGCTATGCGAGCCTTTTTGGCATGCGCGATGCCGGCGGCGATATCGTTATGCCGGGCGCCTTCAAATCCTCGCTCGCAACCCGAAAAATCGAAAACATTCGCATGCTGTTTCAGCATGATCCTGCAGAACCAGTAGGCTCTTGGTTGGAGATGATCGAAAACGAACGCGGGCTCTTGGTGCGGGGGCGGCTCGATCACAATGTACAGCGCGGTCGCGAACTTCGATCCCTGCTTGAAAGT
This sequence comes from Hyphomicrobiales bacterium, assembly GCA_043760745.1. Taxonomy (GTDB): domain Bacteria; phylum Pseudomonadota; class Alphaproteobacteria; order Rhizobiales; family Aestuariivirgaceae; genus Aestuariivirga. The sequence goes on along the minus strand of JAYUOP010000009.1, from coordinate 527 downwards.
AAGGGACTCGATGGATTGTCCATCGGTTTTAAAACCGTGAAGGCTGCAAGGGATCGCGCTGCCAACGCACGGCTACTTTTACAAATTGATCTTTGGGAAGTGTCGCTTGTGACTTTTCCCATGCTGGCGGGTGCGCGTGTCAGCTCGGTTTCGGCCAAACAAATGGCTGCTGCGCAAAATCTTTTTTCAACATTAAGTCAAGGAGTGTGACCCTACATGGACGTGAATTCTGGATTAGAAACCAAAGTATTGAGCAATGATTATCAAGGCGAGGTTATGGGGGCTTTTGAAGCCTTCAAACTAGCCAATGATGATCGCCTAGATCAAATTGAAAAACGCATGTCTGCCGATGTCGTAACGGTTGAAAAAGTGGAGCGCATCAATCGCGCCCTCGATGATTTGACTTTGAAAATGAAGCGCCCGCAATTGGGTGGTGACATCAAACAGCCGTCCGAACACAAACAAGCCTTTGAAACTTATGTGCGCAAAGGTGAAAGTTACGGCCTTTCCGCGATCGAAGAAAAAGC
>JAYUOP010000008.1:0-5194 GCA_043760745.1 Hyphomicrobiales bacterium | reverse complement strand
ACCTCAGAAGATTTTCGCAGCTACGGCCGCCGTATTGCCAAGTTGAACAAGCCTACGCTTTTTGTGATGGAAGGTGGCTATGCGATTGAGGCGATTGGCATCAACACGGTGAATGTTCTCGAAGGCTTCATGGATGCGTGATCCGCGCTATGATATTTTGTTTGAACCAGTGAAGATTGGTCCGGTCACTGCCAAGAACAGATTTTATCAAGTGCCGCATTGTAATGGTGGGGGATATCGCGATCCATCTGCCGTTGCCGAAATGCGACGGGTAAAGTCGGAAGGTGGCTGGGGTGTTATTTTCACAGAACAGGTCGAGATTCATCACAGCTCGGAAATAACACCCTTCATTGAGCTTCGGATTTGGGACGAAGACGATATGCCAGGCCTTACCAAGATGGCAGAGGCTATGCATTCAGGCGGCGCATTGGCTGGTATTGAACTTGCCTATAGCGGGGTGAATGGCCCCAATCTTTACACCCGCGAAGTTCCCATGGGGCCGATGGATTCGCCAATTTTGACCTTCACCAGCGATCCCGTGCAAGCCCGCGCTATGGACAAGCAAGACATCAAAAACTTGCGGCATTGGCACAAACTTGCCTACCGCCGGGCCAAGAGAGCAGGGTTTGATATCCTGTGTTTATATGGTGCGCATGGTTTCGGCGTGATCCAACATTTTCTGAGCCCGCGCTATAATCAGCGTACAGATGAATATGGTGGATCGTTGGAAAACCGGTCGCGATTGCTAAAAGAATTGATCAGTGATGCGCGCGATGAAGTGGGCGATACATGCGCTATTGCGGTTAGGCTTTCGCTTGATGAAATGGTCGGTGAGGTTGGATTTTCAAATAATCAACTCCGCGATCTCGTGGCCATGCATTCTGATTTGCCAGACCTTTGGGATTTTGCGCATGGGACCTGGGAGGCATGCTCTGGTACATCGCGGTTTAAAGCAGAGGGCGCGCAGGAAAATTTAATCCGTGGACTGAAGGATTTAACTTTGAAACCAGTCGTTGGTGTTGGGCGGTTTACGTCGCCTGATCTTATGGTGCGGCAGGTACGCCGAGGGTTGATGGATTTTATCGGCGCTGCGCGACCGTCAATTGCCGATCCGTTTTTGCCTGCAAAAATTGATCAAGGCCGCATTGAAGATATTCGCGAATGCATCGGTTGCAATATCTGTGTGACTGGCGATATGACGGGAGCGATTTCGCGCTGTACGCAGAATTCATCCTTCATGGAAGAATGGCGTAAAGGCTGGCACCCCGAGAAAATAACTGTGGCTTCGTCGGTGGCGAAAACACTTGTGGTCGGGGCGGGGCCAGCGGGTCTTTCTGCGGCGCATAAGTTAGGGTTGCGCGGCTATCAAGTGGTGCTGGCCGAAGGTTCATCAGAGCTTGGTGGTCGAGTTGCATCGGAATGCAAACTGCCGGGACTATCTGCGTGGGGCCGGGTTCGGGATTACCGCGTTGGTCAAATTCAATCCATGACCAATGTTAACATCTATCGCGAATCCATGCTTTCGACGGATGATATTCTTGATTTTGGCTTTGAACACATTGCGATTGCCACAGGTTCTAAATGGCGGCGGGATGGGGTTGCGCGTTATCACACGCTGCCTATAGCTATTGATCACACAATGCCTGTGTTCACGCCCGATGATATGATGGCGGGCAAACTGCCAGCGGGGCAAGTGGTGATTTATGATGATGATCACTATTACATGGGAAGTGTTTTGGCGGAGCTTTTGATTGCTAAAGGAAATACTGTTACCTATCTGACACCGTCCGCGAAAGTTTCTGAATGGAGCACGAATACGTTGGAACAAGGTTTGATACAGGCGCGGCTCATCAATTTGGGTGTGAACATTAAAACCAACCATGCGTTGGGATCAGTGCAAGCAAAAGAAATAACCACGACATGCACTTACACGGGCCGAAACGAAAACATCGCCTGTGATGCGATGCTGATGGTCACATCGCGCTTACCGCGCAAGCAACTGTTTCTTGAGTTGAAAGCTGTGTCAAATACTTGGGCAGATAATGGAATTCTGTCGGTAAAAGTTATAGGTGATGCAGAAGCGCCTGCCGCCATTGCATGGGCGACTTATGCTGGCCATCGCTATGCCGAAGAATTAGAAATGCCAGATATTGGTGATGCGTTGCCATTTCGGCGCGAAGTTGCGGGGATAAAAAGTTGAACACAAGACATGTCACATTGGCCATTACCCAAATGGCCTCAGAGCAGAATTGGGATAAGAATTGTGATAAGGCTGAAAGCTTAGTGCGCGCGGCTGCGGCGGCGGGCGCAGAGGTGATCCTGCTGCAAGAATTGTTTGACGCGGATTATTTCTGCATCGAACAACACGTTAAATTTTTAGCCAGTGCGCAAGAGCTTAAAAAACATCGCACGGTATTACGATTTGAGGCACTGGCCAAAGAGTTAGGCGTGGTCTTGCCGATCAGTGTTTTTGAGCGGGCGGGAATGGCGCATTACAACACGACAGTGATCGTCGATGCGGATGGATCGCGACTTGGGTTTTATCGCAAGAGCCATATTCCAGATGGCAGGGGCTATCAGGAAAAGTTCTATTTTTCGCCGGGGGACACAGGCTTTAAAGTTTGGGACACTGCCTTTGGCCGAATGGGTCTTGGGATTTGCTGGGATCAATGGTTTCCGGAATGCGCTAGGGTTATGGCGTTGATGGGGGCTGAATATCTTTTATATCCAACAGCAATTGGTTCGGAGCCCGGCGAGCCTGATTATGATTCAAGCAGCCATTGGCAAAACGTGATGCGGGGTCATGCGGCAGCCAATATCATGCCAGTGATTGCTTCTAATCGTGTGGGGCGCGAACTGGCCCCAGATGGCCGCAGCGATGTATTTTACGGTCGTTCATTCATTGTTGATCAGCAAGGGGAAAGAATGCATGAAATGAACCGCACCGAAGAAGGCTTTCGGATCCAGAAATTTGATCTCACGGTTATCGAAGAATTGCGCCGCAGCTGGGGCGTGTTTCGTGATCGCAGGCCCGCCCTTTATGGCGCAATCATGACTTTGGACGGCAAAATCTGACTTTTTGCCATGGCTTACGCATAATTCGAGCGAAAACCTGCCCAAATCCCCGCGCATAAGGGAAACATGAAAAACCCGGGGTTGACGATGAAGGCATTTGTATTAACCGGCCTGATTACCGCTATCGGCGTTGTAACTTGGGTAGGAGCTGCCATCGCCTCCCACCTCTAAGTTCTCTCACGATCTCCCCTGCATCGGATTTCGCACTTTTAAAACCCTCATGAGAAAATCTCCTGAGGGTTTTTTCATGCAGGCATAGACAGGGGACTTCTTAATCGCCTAGCATGTCCGCACAGATTTTTTTAGGAGAATGTAATGACGGGCAAATTGGCAGGACAAGTAGCTTTGGTTACTTCGGCAGGACAAGGCATTGGGCGGGCATCTGCTATAGCTTTGGCCGAAGCAGGAGCTACCGTTTTTGCAACTGATCTGCGCTTAGATCTCGTTGAAAATATTTCAGACGCGCATCCCAATATTGCAGGTTTTGCACTCAATGTATTAGAGCAGTCAGCGGTTGACGCTGCACTCGCAAGAACTGGTCCCATCGATATTCTGTTTAATTGCTCAGGCTTTGTGCATCACGGCACTGCGCTTGATTGCGCGGAAAAGGATTGGGATTTTTCTTTTGATCTCAATGTGAAGGCCCATTACCGCATGATCCGGGCGTATCTTCCCGGTATGCTCGCAAAAGGCAAAGGCAATGTAATCAACATGGCGTCGGTTGCTTCTTCTATTAAGGGTGCACCTAATCGTTTTGTCTATGGGGCGAGCAAGGCGGCTGTGATCGGCATGACCAAAGCTTTAGCGACAGACTTTGTAGCCAAAGGTATTCGTTGCAATGCGATTTGTCCGGGTACAGTGGAAACCCCATCGCTTTATGACCGGATGCGGGCGCAAGGTGATTTTGAAAAAGCCAAAGCCGCCTTTATTGCCCGTCAACCCATGGGCCGTTTGGCGCAACCCGAAGAAATTGCGAAAATGGTGGTTTATTTGGCGTCAGATGATAGTGCGTTTATGACCGGTCAAACCATGATTATTGATGGTGGGTGGTCGCTTTAACCACCTCGCATTTCGCCATTGGCAAATGGAAAGTTTCCTAATAGGATAAAAGTTTAATCGTCTGGCACAAGACGAACGGGGAGTAATATCATTTGACGACAACCAAAGCGGCTATTGAAGCAGTTGGTGTTTCGAAAGTTTTTAATTCAAGCGGCCAAGATGCGATGAAAGCTCTGGACAATGTGTCCGTAGCTATTCGCGAAAATGAATTCTTCACTTTGCTTGGACCATCCGGCTGCGGCAAAACCACCTTGCTGCGGTTGATTGCAGGTTTTGACTTTCCAACTGATGGCGAGATTTTGCTGTACGGGGATAACATTGCTTTGTTACCGCCCTATAAGCGTCCAGTGAATACTGTGTTCCAGAACTACGCCTTGTTTCCGCACATGACAGTCAACGAGAACCTGGCCTTTCCGCTGCAGGTGCGCAATGTCGCCAAGGCCGAGATCGAAGACCGGGTGAAGAAGATACTCAAGCTGGTGGAACTGCCGCAGATGGGCAATCGCCGTCCCGGCCAGCTTTCGGGCGGACAGCAGCAGCGCATCGCGGTGGCCCGCGCCCTGGTGTTCGAACCCGATCTGGTGCTGATGGACGAGCCGCTTGGCGCTCTCGACAAGCAACTGCGCGAGCAGATGCAATATGAGATCAAGCATATCCATGATCGCCTGGGCGTCACCGTTGTGTACGTGACCCATGACCAGTCGGAAGCCCTCACCATGTCGAACCGCATCGCCGTGTTCAACGATGGCGTGGTGCAGCAACTCTCGACACCCGACGAGTTGTACGAGCGTCCGGTCAATTCCTTTGTCGCCCAGTTCATCGGCGAGAACAACAAACTGAAAGGCACCGTCGTCGAAATCGGCAAGGACAAGGTCGCCACCGTAAGACTTGAGTCGGGTGACATCGTCAAGGCGCTGGCCATCAATGTCGGCAACAAGGGCGAGCGCACACTGCTCTCGGTGCGTCCCGAGCGCGTCGAGATCAATCCGGCCAAGGGCAGTGCCGATGTCGTCCTCAAGGGCCGCATCGCCGAACTGATTTATCTCGGCGATCACATCCG
>JAYUOP010000007.1:0-2162 GCA_043760745.1 Hyphomicrobiales bacterium | reverse complement strand
CATGGCCTTAGTTTGGAGGCGGATATTCTTGATGTGGGCGGCGAGTCGACGAGGCCTGGATCATTGGCGGTTGACGTTGATGAGGAGTTGGCGCGGGTAGTTCCGGTGATTGAGTGCTTGGCCGCTGCAGGTCATTTGGTTTCGCTTGATACGCGGAAATCTGATGTGATGCGCGCTGGGCTTAAAGCAGGCGCTTCGATCATCAATGATGTCTCAGCGTTATCTTATGATCTGTCCGCGCTGACGTTAATCGCGGAAACGAATACGCCGATCATATTGATGCATGCGCAGGGCGACCCCCGCACCATGCAGCTTAATCCGACATATGATGATGTGGCCCTTGATGTTTATGATTACTTGCAGGCGCGCATTGCCACTTGTGTTGCAGCAGGAATTTCACTTTCTAATATTTGCATTGATCCCGGCATTGGTTTTGGCAAAAACTTCAATCACAATTTGGCAATCATGAATGCGCTTACACTATTTCAAGGGCTGGGTGTCGGGCTGTTGGTTGGGCTATCGCGCAAGGCCTTTATTGGTGCTTTGACGGGTGAAAAACTGGCGGCAAATCGGGTGCATGGATCGGTCGCTGGAGCACTTCATGTGGCGATGAGTGGCTGTCATATAGTTAGGGTGCATGATGTGAAAGCAACGATTGAGGCGCTTGCGGTTTTCCAATCTGCTAATGATCCTGATTTAGCAGACTTTTAAACTTTCCTGCTAGAACTCCTGCCGGGATCACAAGGGATTAATTCATGACACGCAAGTATTTTGGCACGGATGGTGTGCGCGGCAAGGCCAATTTGGGCGCAATGACCGCAGATATGGTTCTGAAAATCGGTATGGCAGCGGGGCAAATTTATCGCCGCGGGCAACATCGTCACCGGGTGGTGATCGGCAAAGATACCCGTCTTTCTGGATATATGATTGAGCAAGCGTTAACGGCTGGCCTTTTATCGGCTGGGATGGATGTGTTCCTTTTGGGTCCGGTTCCAACGCCAGCAGTGGCTATGCTGACACGCTCTATGCGGGCGGATTTAGGCGTTATGATTTCGGCTTCGCATAATCCCTATTATGATAACGGCATTAAACTTTTTGGCCCCGATGGCTTTAAGTTATCAGATGATCAAGAGCTCGCTATCGAAGCGATGCTCGATAGTCCAACGCCGATGCAGGGTGCGGCTTCGGATCAGATTGGCCGAGCCAAGCGGATTGAAGATGCGGGCGCACGCTATATTGAGTTTGCTAAACGCACATACCCGCGCGAAAGCAACTTGGATGGCTTGCGGATTGTGATCGATACTGCAAATGGTGCAGCTTATAAAACCGCGCCGACTGCACTTTGGGAATTAGGTGCTGAGATTATTCAAATTGGCGAAGATCCGAATGGCATTAATATCAATGACAAATGCGGCTCGACCGCGCCTCAAACCATGTGTGACCGGGTGCGCGAAACCCGCGCCGATATTGGCATTGCCCTCGATGGCGATGCGGACCGTGTTATCATCTCAGACGAGCGCGGTAATGTGGTTGATGGCGATCAGTTGATGTCGCTCATTGCCACATCATGGGCAGAGCGCGGGCAATTGCAGGGCGGTGGATTGGTATCCACGATCATGTCGAACTTAGGCTTGGAGCGCCATTTGGCGGGCAAGGGGCTGTCTCTCATTCGCACCAAAGTTGGAGATCGCTATGTGGTTGAACATATGCGAAATCATGGGTTCAATGTGGGTGGCGAACAATCCGGGCATATTGTGCTTTCGGATTTTGCAACAACGGGCGATGGGCTTTTGGCGGGGTTACAAGTTTTGGCAGAAGTGGTGCGCTCTGGAAAACCGGTGAGCGAAGTCTGCAATCAGTTTACACCGCTGCCGCAAGTTTTGAAGAATGTGAAATTTAAAAGTGGAAAACCGCTTGAAGATAAGCATGTGAAAGCGGCAATCGCCGATGCGGAAGCACGGCTTTCTAAAACCGGACGGTTGGTCATTCGACCATCAGGCACGGAGCCACTTATTCGGGTGATGGCTGAGGCGGATGATGCAGGATTGGTCAATCAGATCGTTGATGAATTGTGCGCTGTTATTGCCAAGGCGGCTGCTTGAGTTTCAATGCTGGCACGATTGCTTTAAGCTCCTGTGCCTGACCAATTAAGTTAAAGGTAT
>JAYUOP010000006.1:0-2165 GCA_043760745.1 Hyphomicrobiales bacterium | reverse complement strand
GGATTGAAAAACCAAGGCCAATTGATCCGCCAGAACGGGAATAAATAGCGGTGTTTATACCAACGAGCTCGCCGCGCATATTTACCAATGCACCGCCGGAGTTTCCGGGGTTGATTGCCGCATCAGTTTGAATGAAAAATTGATAATCGCTAATCCCAACTTGGTTGCGCGCTAGCGCAGAAACGATGCCACTGGTTACAGTTTGACCAACGCCAAAGGGATTGCCAATCGCCAACACCAAATCACCAACTTCAATATCATCCGAATTGCCAAACCTTAAGGCGGGTAAATCCTCATCTTCGGAATCAATTTTCAAAACAGCTAAATCTGTGCGTTCATCAGTAACCAAAATTTTAGCTTCAAACTCGCGTTTGTCAGATAACACGATACGAATATCAGATGCACCTTTCACCACATGATTGTTGGTTACGATCAAACCGTTGCCGCTCACGATTACGCCAGAGCCTAAAGAATTTTGTACCCGGTCACGCTGGCGGTTGGTTCCCTCACCAAAAAACTTGCGAAAAAACGGATCGGCGAACATGCCCTGTTCGCGGCCTTGAACGATTGTTTTCGCATAGACGTTAACAACGGCAGGCGTGGTCTGGCGGACCAAGGGTGCGAATGAAAGGGTTATCTCAGCGGCATTTTGGGGAACAGTTTTGGCAGCAAAACTGGGAATGGCGACAGCAGCCACAAATGAAATAGCAAGAATAATTCGACGCAGCATAGTAAGCCTCATTCAAAATAGTTCAGTTCTATCTGCGGTCAATCTTTGTTGACAAAATGACCGCTGTTTCAATTTCTGTTACCCCGGCAATCAAGCCGATTTGATCAATCAGTTTATCCATATCTTCTGGGGATCCAGTTTTGACAAGGGCAAGCAAATCAAATTTCCCGCTCACCGTATGCAGGGTTTCCACCTGAGGCAAGTGGCTTACGGCTTTCGCCACATCTATCTGCCGGCGTGGTTCAATCGAAATCGTGATCATTGCGCGAATGCCTGTCCTACTAGCCACGTCAGATAGTTTGACATTATAGCCGGCGATAATCCCACCCTCCTCCAAACGCCGCAAACGATCTTGAACGGTGGTCCGGGATACCGAAAGCTTGCGCGCTAACGATGCGACAGGCTCGCGGGCATTGATCCGAAGAAGGGCAACAAGGTCTTCGTCTTTAGTGGTCATCTGCATGTTTTCGTCGATCTGAATTATTTTCCGGCATTATGAAGCCATATCCGTCATAACGCAACAGATTGCCGTCTTACCGCCGACATTGATATTTGTGATATGTTAGGACAATACAACTGAGGGAATCGCTGCCATGCTCAAGAGCCAGACTTTGCACAACACACTACCAGATGCTTTGGCGATTTCCCGCGAGCTTGATCCGGATGAACCGATGTTTTGTTTTTCGCCGGATCAATTGCGCGCGCGGGCGGAAGTTTTTTTGAAGCACTTTCCGGGCTTGACTACATTTGCTGTGAAGGCAAATCCATCAGATTGCGTGATTAAAACCTTAGCTGAATGTGGTGTTACAACTTGGGACGTCGCATCAATCCAAGAAATGCGCAGTGTGTCGGCGATTAGCCCAACTGCCAAATTTCACTATCATAATCCGGTTAAATCACGCCGCGAAATTGAAGCGGCTTACAAGACATACGGTTGCCGACGTTTCGTAGTAGATTGCCGCGAAGAATTGCAAAAAATCACCGATATTGTTGGCCGTGATGAAACGGTAGAGATTGCTGTGCGTTTGGTTTTACCTCGCGAACGCGCGTCGTCGGCCTATGATTTTTCGACGAAGTTTGGAGCGCCAGAACATATTTGCATTGAACTCCTTCAAATGGCTGTTGCACTTGGTTTTATTCCACTTCTGACTTTCCATCCGGGTTCACAAAGTAAGGACCCGCAGGTTTATGTTCGCCATATTGAAGCTGCAGCGCGGATTGCGAAAATGGCTGAAATCAAGATTTCAAAACTCAATGTTGGCGGCGGTTTCCCCGCCAATTACATGCTGAGCACAGCGCCTGAACCCACCGTGTTTTTCCGCATCATTGAAGAAAGTGTGGTTCGGGCATTTGGCGCTGACCGCCCTCAACTGGAATGCGAGCCTGGCCGCGGCCTGGTTGCCAATTGCATGTCCCTCCTCACCCGTGTGAAGTT
>JAYUOP010000005.1:0-13819 GCA_043760745.1 Hyphomicrobiales bacterium | reverse complement strand
TATCCGGCGCTCACAAGTATAGCTGCATCGCGGGCCAAGGTTTGCGGATCGCAAGACACGGCAACAATGGTTTTGGCATTGCCACGCGCCAATTGTTTGGCTTGCGCTTCAGCGCCAGCGCGGGGTGGATCGAAAACTACTGCATCAAAATCTTTGAGTTCGCTGGAAACCAATGGCTCTTTAAACAAGTCGCGGGTTTCGACGGCCATGGGCTTTAAACCTTGGGTCAAACGAATGGCCGTTTTCAAACTTTCGATAGCAGCGCGGTCGGTATCTGCAGCGTAAACTTTTGCGGTGGCAGCAATGCGAAGTGCGAAAGGCCCAAGCCCACAGAATAAATCCGCCACATGTTTTGATTTTCCAAGGCCTGCGAGCACTAGTTTGGCGAGTGTGTTTTCACCCTCGGTGGTTGCCTGCAAAAATGTGTGGGCCGGGAGATTGACGCGGACATTGCCCATGACCACAAAAGGTGTGGCACCAGCGGCGGCTATTTCTCCATTAACGGAAAGCCTTGCCAATTTGAAATGCACGAGCAATTCTGCCATGGCTGATTGGCGACCTTCGGTGAGTTTACGTTCAGCTTTTACGGAAACATCAAGTCCATTATCAGCGGCTGTGAATGACACATCACAAGCGCCAAGCTGGCTTCCAATGGCGCTAGCGATTTCGGCTGATTTGTCGAGAGCGGGCACGAGGATTGGGCATTGGTCGATAGCACAAAGGTCATGGCTGCGCATTTCCATGAAGCCTGCTTCCCAGCCAGAGCCCAACTTTCGCACATGGAAAGTGGCACGACGACGACCGGCCCCATGGGCGGACACGAGCGGGGAAACATCGGGGTGCATTTCATGATCGGCCAACGCTTTCACAACCAGATCGCGTTTCCACGTTGAATATGGTTCTGCATGCCAATGCTGCAAACCGCAACCACCACAGCGCTGATAAAATTTGCAAATTGGCGCAATGCGTTCTTGAGATGGCTTTACAATGGACGATAATTTTCCATCGTTCAGTTCAATTTCTTCATGCGCCAATACTTTCGGGACAAATATAGTTTTGCCAAGATGATCAACAACGCCCTCGCCGCGGGTACCGAGTTTTTGAACGATGTAAGTCATATTGCGCTTTCCGGATAAATGAAGACCAAGCCGTAGCCCGATGTAATTGAAATTGAAACAGGGGCGGTGACCACATTAGAAAGCGTTAGCGTCTCACCCAACGCAAGATCGCGATTCACGAGTGGCCACTTCACTCCAACTATGTTGATATTTCCAATATCACTCATCGGTAAAACACTCATCCGTGTACTGATTTTCAGGTCGTCCAACACAAGTGTGGATAATAGCGGGTGCGCTTCTTCGGTTCCGCTGCTGGCAAAACACTTTACGTCGCGCTTTGCTAAACTTAACGCGAGCGTAAGGTGAGCAAAGGCGTGGTCAGCTTGACCACCAAATGCGCCAACGAGAATTATCTCAGTTGCTCCCAAGCGCAAAGCTTCGTTAACCGCGATTTCGCCGTCAGTTGCATCTTTTTCAGTGGAAAATGTAAGGCGAAGTACGTGCGCAAAATCGAGAACAAGTTCCGATCCTGCGCTATCAAAGTCACCAACCCACAGGCTAGGCGTTATGCCCAAAACCGACGCATGTTTTATGCCGCTATCGGCGGCAATGAAAACTGCTCCGGCGATTTGCTTTTGTAGGCGGGCGGTTAGCTCCAAATCGCCGCCGAGGAGTATTGCGAATTTGCTCATGGCTGCTCTGTAGCAAATGCCGCTTGCCAACGCATCACCTGAGCGCTAATTCTTTTCACACTCTCAACGGGGTGCTGCGTAATGCGGCTGAGAGGAGCAATTGCTCCAACCCGAAGAACCTGATCTGGATTATGCCAGCGGAGGGATTGCGAGTGATGCTTTAGATTGAGCGTCCCCTCCATCGTTGAATGTTTTGGAGGTTTTATGAAGTTTTTATTGTCGACTTTAGTTTCATTATCTGTTTTTGCAGGCACTGCCCTTGCCAAGGAAACGCTCACAATTTACACCTATGAAAGCTTTGTCACTGAATGGGGACCAGGGTCAAAAATCAAGGCTGCCTTTGAAGAAACCTGCGATTGCACAATCGAATGGGTGACCGCAGGCGATGGCGTGGCAACACTTAATCGCTTGAAGCTTGAGGGCGCCAACACCAAAGCCGACATTGTATTGGGGCTCGATACAAGCTTGACCGCCGAGGCTGCAGCTACGGGATTATTTGGCCCTCATGACGTTGATAAGACACTCGCGAAAACGCCGGAACCTTGGAGCGACAACTATTTCATGCCATTTGATTTTGCGCATTTTGCGGTGATTTATGACACAGAAAAAATTAAGATTCCGCCGAGGAGCCTGAATGAATTGGTCAATGGCGATCAGAGTGTTAAAATCGTTTTGCAAGATCCGCGCTCTTCAACGACTGGCCTTGGGTTTTTGCTGTGGATGAAGTCAGTGTATGGCGACAAATCCGCTGAGGCGTGGCAAAAACTACAACCGCGCATTCTGACGTTTACGCCAGGTTGGCTTGAGTCCTACGGCATATTTGTGAAAGGCGAAGCACCCATGGTTCTTTCTTACACAACTTCACCAATTTATCACATGGTCGCCGAAAGCACGTCACGCTATCAAGCAGCGATGTTCAGCGAAGGGCATTATTTGCAAGTGGAAGTGGCAGGCTTAATTGCAGCGTCACCTGAGAAAAAACTGGCTCAGAGCTTTTTAAACTTTATGATGTCGCCGGGATTTCAAGATCTCATACCGACCAATAATTGGATGCTGCCTGCGGGCGAAACTAAGACGGCTCTTCCAGATGCTTTCAAGTCGGTTGCCAAGCCTGACAAAACTTTACTTTTTTCACCGGAAGAAGTTTTAAATAACCGGCGCGCATGGACAGATGAATGGCGAAACGCGTTAAGCAAGTGAGAAATCATCAATTTAGCTTTAAACTCCTTGCTGCACTTGTATTTATTCTGAGTGCAATGCTTCTCGGTATTGGTCCATTGCTTTGGCTTGGATTGGCACAAGGATTCGGTGGTCTTGATGCATATTTGGTGAAGGTTGTAACATTCACTTTGTGGCAATCTTTCCTTTCGACAACTTTGTCTTTGGCTATTGCCATTCCAGTTGCGATTGCGCTGGCCCGACGGGATTTTTTGGGGCGACGCGCTTTGTTGGGGGTGTTTTCAATTCCATTGGCGTTGCCCGCAATTGTCGCCATTCTTGGAATTGTTGGGGTTTATGGAAATGAAGGTTGGCTTGGTGGCTGGTTTTCGATTTACGGAATTTCCGGTATTGTTTTCGCGCATGTGTTCTTCAACATGCCTTTGGCTGTGCGACTGCTTTTGACACGACTTGAAGCGATACCGTCTGAAAGTTATCGACTAGGTGCGCAATTGGGTTTCACCGACGGACAATTTTTTCGTTTCATTTCTTGGCAGCAAATTTCTTCCCCGTTAATTGGTATTGCAAGTCTAATATTCTTGTTGTGCATGGCCAGTTTTACTGTGGTGCTTATTCTTGGAGGTGGCCCGCAAGCGACCACGCTGGAAGTTGCGATCTATCAATCTTTGCGGCTGGATTTTGATCCGGGCCTTGCGGCAATTTTGGCGCTGACGCAAATGATTGTATGTGGCTTTCTGGTTTTTATTGCAGGACAGTTTGCGCGCGAGGTAAATGTATTTCCGCACAGTATAGCGCAAGGAAAGCGATTTGCTGGCGCTTCAATATCTTCGCGAATAGGAGATGTCGTTTCAATCATCATAGCAATCTTGATTGTATTACCACCTATGGTGGCCGTAATTCTGAGCGGTGTGGCGAGTGTACAATTCACTGCAAGTTTGCGGAATGCAATCTTCACTAGCCTTGGCATTGGGTTTGCGTCTGCCGCATTAAGTTTGACATTGGGTTGGATATTGGCGCATTCAGCGGCCAAATCTAACAGTGTATTTTTTCGCAGCGCTATAGGTGTTGCCAGTCTAGCGGCATTTATTTTGCCACCAGCAGTCTTGGCCACGGGATGGTTTTTGTTGTTGGCGCCCTTGACCGATGTCAGTCAATTGGCAGTTTATTTGGTTATAACTCTCAATGCGATGATGGCATTGCCATTTGTTTGGTCGCCACTTTATCCGGCAATTACTGAATCACTTCAGAGGCATGATCGGCTTTGTGAAAGTGTTGGGCTAAGAGGTATTGCACGACTATGTCTTGTTGAGTTGCCCGTGTTGCGGCGGCCGTTAGCATTGGCATTTATGATGGCGGTCATCGTATCGCTCGGCGATCTTTCGGCAATTGTTTTCTTTGGCAATCCAAATCTTGTCACCCTGCCCGCATTGATCATGCAACAAATGGGACATTACAAAATGCAAGATGCAGCAGGCAGCGCTTTCGTTTTAACTGCACTATGCTTTGCCCTCCTCACCCTCGCGCAAAAATGGAGCGACCGCCATGATCAATCTTAAGGCAATAGAATTTCGTTACGAAGCGGTGTTGATGAGGTTTGATCTTCACGTATCGCGGGATGAATTCATGGCCATTATTGGTCCGAGCGGAGCTGGAAAGTCTACACTGCTCGCTCTAATTGCCGGTTTTGAAACACCGCTTTCAGGAACCATGCGCATTGCCGGAATTGATGTGAAAAATCTATCTCCAGCGCAGCGTGCAATGTCGATGATTTTTCAAGACAATAATAGTTTTTCTCATTTAGATGTTTGGACGAATGTGGCACTTGGGATTTCACCAAACCTAAAGCTAGACAAAATGCAGCGCGCAAAAGTGGTTGATGCGCTTGAGCGCGTTGGGCTTGCGGTTTATTCAAAGCGCAAACCCACGGAAATCTCTGGTGGTGAGCGGCAGCGCATTGCGATTGCGCGGGCAATGGTGCGCGATAAACCAATTCTTTTACTTGATGAACCGTTCACAGCTTTAGGACCAGCATTGCGGCGCGAAATGCTCGATCTAATTATTGCACTTCAACGGGAGCGCGGATTAACTGTTTTGATGGTAACACATTTGCCCGAAGACGCCCGCTATGCCGCTTCGAAGATTGCTTTTCTGGACAATGGAAAAATTGCTCATGTTTTGCCTACGGAAGCGTTCTTCGCGGTAAATGCGCCGGAGGAGATTGGGCGCTATTTAAAAGGCTAGAGAACTTCTGCGCGATCCGCTAACCACGCTCACAACATGGCAAAACTTCTTTTGAATTTACAAAACATTCGCCTCACTTTCGGCGGCAAACCTATTCTTGATGGCGCTGAGCTTATGCTGGCGGACAATGAACGCATGTGCCTGGTGGGGCGCAATGGTTCGGGAAAATCTACACTTTTGAAAATCGCTGCGGGGCTTGTGCAAGCTGACGATGGCGAACGCTGGATGCAGCCGGGAACGACCGTACGCTATCTACCACAGGAGCCTGACTTTTCTGGTTTCAATTCCGTGTTGGAATATGTTGAGGCGGGCTTGGGGCCGATGGATAATCCTTATCGCTGCCGACATTATCTCAATGAATTGGGATTGAGTGGGGATGAAGACCCGGCAAATCTTTCGGGCGGCGAAATGCGGCGCGCTGCACTGGCCCGGACGCTGGCTCCTGAACCCGATATAATGTTGCTGGATGAACCAACCAACCATTTGGATTTGCCCGCCATCGAATGGCTTGAAACCGAACTCAAGGCTTCCCGCTCTGCTTTCATTTTGATCAGCCATGATAGACGATTTTTGGAATCACTTTCAAACCGAACCGTTTGGCTTGATCGCGGATCGGCCAAACGCATGGATCAGGGGTTTTCTTTTTTTGAAGAATGGCGCGATAAGGTTTTAGAAGAAGAAGAGGTTGAGCAGCATAAGCTTGCTGCACGTATTGCCACCGAAGAGCATTGGATGCGCTATGGAGTGACTGCACGACGCAAGCGCAATGTGCGCCGCGTTGATCTCTTGGGATCTTTGCGGACCGAGCGGCGCGAATATGTGGGCTCGATGGGGAGTGTCAGGCTAACAGCATCATCGGGTGATACGTCCGGCCGTTTGGTGGCCGAAACGAAAAAGATTTCGAAAGCGTTTGATGAGCGCGTGATCGTTTCCAATCTCGATCTCTTGCTCTTGCGCGGGGATCGACTTGGCATTGTTGGTCCGAACGGCGCTGGTAAAACCACGCTAATCAAACTGCTCACGGGAGTCTTGCAACCGGATAGTGGCTCCATCCGTTTGGGCACAAATTTGCAAATTGTAACGCTAGATCAGAGCCGCCAAAGCCTTGATCCGAACTCATTGCTAGCCGATGTCATTACGGGTGGACGTGGGAATTCTGTCACTTTGAATGGCGAAACCAAGCATGTGGTTTCATACATGAAAGACTTTTTGTTCAAGCCAGAGCAAGCGCGAACGCCCGTCTCTGTTTTAAGCGGTGGCGAGCGCGCGCGATTGATTTTGGCGCGGGAACTAGCCCGACCTTCAAACTTTCTGATCCTTGACGAACCGACCAATGATCTCGATTTGGAAACACTCGATCTTTTGCAAGAAATGTTAGCCGACTACAAAGGAACTATTCTTTTGGTCAGCCATGATCGCGACTTCCTTGATCGCGTTGCCACATCAGTGTTGATGTATGAAGGTGATGGCGAATGGACGGAATACGCTGGCGGTTACACCGATATGGTGGCGCAGCGCGGCGCTGGGGTTGACGCGCGCGATATGAAAGTTGTTGAACGCGAGCGCGGTGTTGCCATTGCGCAAACGCCAAAGCCCGCCGGCAAACGCAAACTTTCATTTAAAGAAAAATTTGCACTTGAAAGTTTACCTATAAAAATGGCGGCCCTCGATATCGAGATTGATAAATTATCAAATCAACTATCAGATCCGGATTTGTTCTCACGCGATATAAAATTGTTCGATAAAATCATGCACCGCATTCAAGCGGCGCAAGGCGAGAAGAATGAAGCCGAAGAGCAATGGTTAGAGTTAGAGGTTTTGCGCGAAGAGTTGGACGGTTAACGCTACCAACCCCCGCCTCCGCCGCCTCCGCCGCCACCACCAGACGAACCGCCACCGCCAGAAAAACCACCGCCCGATGAGCCGCCAGAGGTTCCCGGCGGGGTGGAAGATGAAGACACGCTGTTGGTGAGGTTGCTGCCTAAGCGATCAGTGAAATCGGATCCGCCAATGCTGCCCATATTATTGCCGTAGTACCAACCTGCACCAACGGCTGCACCCGTTGCCGCAGCCGCCGCCAAGACACTGGCAAATTTCGCATTCCATTGATTTTCGCAATCGAGCGCCAAAGCATATGGCAAATATTTTTCAAACAATGCAGGCGTCTTTTCTGGTGGATGCAATATCTCCAAACGCTTTTCTTCAGCGGTTGTCATATACACCCGGAAGCCTTCGATTTGATCTAAGGTTTGGCGACCAATTGGCGTTGGCGCTTTCATTAAGTGATAAAACAACAAGTTCAGAAGACCAAGCGCCACTGCTCCACCGATGAGCCAGACTAGTGCTGGTGACCATTCCGTATCAAGTGACATCGCAAAAGGAACGCCGACACCAGCAAACGCAAAAGGTATCATAAACAGCAATCGCCCTACGGACGCGATACGGTTCAACCAACCGCTGCTTGCCGCGAACAAACCTTTAACGGCCGACCAAGCGACGGTGAGGATTACCCCCCACCAAACAGCGCCCCAACCCGCCAACATTAATCCCAACTGACCATCTGATCCGCCCATGAGAAGTGCCGAAAGCGCCACACCTGCAACTGAAATAATTGCGCCAACAACGAACCAACCAAAGTTCTTCAAGAACATGGCGCCTTTATATTCTTGCGCCAGCGTATCTGCGAGCGCAGACTTGGCCTTGCGAACAGCGGTATGATTTGAATTATCTAATTCAAGCTTGCCTTCAGGCAAGGCTTGGTAGAGTGCTTGTTCAGAGCGGTTAAACACATTGAAATTTGTTGGCTTTTTTGTGATCGCGAAATCGTCGCCATCATCAGTGATTGACACACCACCTTTCACTGCCATTCCAACAACGGCAGCAGCAAAAGAACGATCATCAAAATTCTGTTTCCAAATGTAGCGCACACCGGCTGGACCAATGTTTTCGGGTGGACGGAACAATGGAATAATAGCGCCGCCTTTGGGATCACGGCCAACTTTGTTCCAAGCAAAAAGATAGTAAATCCCGGCTAAAATAAGTGTTCCAAAAAGTGCTGCTAGTCCGGCGTTATCACGAATAGCTAAGGCTTGGGTTTCGGCGGCGGTTGGTGGGATGACAATGCCTTTTTGCCAACTCACACCAACACTAAATCCCTCATTTGGTTCCAAGATTCCGGTTGTCTCCGCTTGAAAAACTTTGCCGCGTGAACTTAGTATGCGCGCATTTTTTTCGGTGCTTTGGAACAGGCCGGTAAACACAGCGGTTTTATAAATTGCTGCTCCGTTCGGTAAATTGATGATCGCTTCAGCACGCTCAATTGGGAATGGCCAGCCGTTGCCAGTCACATTCCAGAAGAGTTCATCTTGGTCGTCGAAGAAACCAATTTGCCGGGTGGTGCGGTAATAGATTTTATATGTATGTTGGCCATCATCAAGGAACACATCGCGATTGCCAATCTTGACCCGAACCCCGTTGCTGAGACTTTCCAGCACAAAATTTTCAACACGCCCGTCGCGCTCTACTTTATTGACATCAAAATCCACGGTGACTTTGAGGCCATTCGGGGTTGTATACTTGGTTGGAAAATCGCGAAAAATACCGCGCTTAATTTCATTGCCTTCTGAATTGATCAACAACGTCTCGACGACATCCAACGAGCCGTCAGTATTCACCGTGGCTTCGCTGATGAAATTGAGAATAGCCTCGCGGGCGAGTGCTGGGTTTTGCAACCCGACCAAAAAGAGCAGCGCAACAATGAGCCCGCGGAGGTTCATTGTGTTACTTCTTGAAATCGACTTTGGGCACTTCCCGCGCCGCAGCATCGCCGATGTCGAAGAATTCTGATTTCAAGAATTTGAAATAATTGGCCACAATATTACTCGGGAAAGATTCTATCATCGTATTTAGATTACGTACCGTTCCATTGTAATAGCGGCGGGACAATTGGATTTCATCTTCAATGCCAGAAAGCTGTTGTTGAAGATCGCGGAAGTTCGCGTCAGCTTTCAATTCTGGATAGGCTTCAGCAACCGCAAACAATTTTCCAAGTGCGCCTGACATGGCTTGGCCGATGGCGGATTGTTCACCAACGGTTCCGCCCGAAATGCTCTTGGCGCGAAGTTCGGCAATATCGCGGAACAACTTGTCTTCGTGTGAAGCGTAACCTTTCACAGTTTCAATCAAATTGGGAATCAAATCAGCCCGGCGCTTCAATTGGACGTCAATGCCACTCCAGCCTTCGGAGACCATGTTCTTATTGCTGACCAACGCATTGTAAACATAAATGAAGTAGCCGATGACCGCAGCCACTAGTCCTAACAGTCCATAGCCAAAAGTCATGATGTATTCTCCATTGATTGCCTCTTCGGCCAGTATCGGTCTTTCGCTTGACACGATCAAGCGAAATTGGAGATGCGATAATGAGGCCAAAACTATCATGAAAGTGGGGCCTGCCGCACATACGGTTTGACTGGCAAAAGACTAGGTCCCATGATGAAATTGTAATTTTTTGACAGTTGGTGATATGAGTAAATTTGTAACGAAGCATTTTCGCGGGCCTGATGGTCAAGAAGATATGCCCTATCTTTTAACGCCAGGACCACTCACCACATCGCGCACAGTAAAGCTGGCTTTACTTGCCGACTGGGGTTCGCGCGATATTGAATTTCGGCAGGTTGTTCTGGATATCCGGCAGTCTTTGCTGAAGTTGGCGGGATGTGATGATGCTTATGAATGTGTGATTATGCAGGGGTCTGGCACATTTGCTATTGAGGCTGCTTTAGGAAGTTTATGTCCGGTGCGGCGGAAGAAAACCTTGGTGGTGGCGAATGGCGCTTACGGCGACCGCGCCGCTGCAATTCTCCAAAAAATTGGCCGCCCATTTATCAAAATTGATTCTGGAGATTCGACGGCTCCAACCGTTGAAGATGTAAAAGCTGCACTTGAAGCTGACAAACTCATTAGCCACGTGTGGATGATCCATTGCGAAACCACGTCCGGAATAATCAATCCAATTGATGAGATCGCGAAGGCGGTTAAAGCTGCCGGCAAAGCGTTTATGGTCGATGCGATGTCTTCGTTCGGGGCTTTGCCGCTCGACATGAAAGCCACTGATATGGATGTGATGGTGTCATCGTCTAATAAGTGTATCGAAGGCATACCCGGATTTTCTTATGTGTTGGTGAAGCGCAGTTTGTTGGAAGCATCGGAAGGTGCGTCACACTCTGTGGTGCTGGATCTTTTTGAACAGTGGAAGGGCTTGCAAGCCAATGGCCAATTCCGCTTTACACCACCAACCCATGCGCTCGTTGCATTCCATCAAGCACTAAAAGAACATGAAGCAAGTGGTGGCGTTTTGGGGCGGCAGGCGCGCTATCAACGCAATGCGGCAACATTGGTGCGAAGCATGCGAGACTTGGGATTTTCAACACTCTTAGATGACAATGAAGCTGGACCAATTATTCAAACTTTTCTTACCCCCCGTGATCCAAATTTTAAGTTCGAAAAATTTTACGAAGCATTGCGCGCGCGTGGATTTGCGATTTATCCCGGTAGGCTCACCAAGCGTCCAAGCTTTAGAATTGGCACAATTGGTCAGGTGGATGAAGACGTCATGAAAGCTGTTGTAAGTGCTATCAAGGATGTTTTGCGGGACATGAAAGTCATCGACCTTGCCCCATTCTAAGCTTAATAAATTGAGTCGGAAAACTGAGCTAACTTATTATGATTAATGAGAAATCAGTGACGGTAAATGAGCGTCATTACCTTTGGCCAAAAGCACCTTTGGTGGTCATTTGCTGCGATGGCAGCGAGCCGGCTTACATGGAAATGGCCATGGCTGTCGGGCTCATGCCACATCTTAAAGCGATCATTGCCAAGGGCACAAATACGTTTGGGATATCAGTAATCCCAAGTTTTACCAATCCGAATAATCTGTCCATTGTCACTGGCCAACCACCATCCGTACACGGAATATGTGGAAACTATTTAATTGATCCTGCCACGGGATTAGAGACCATGATGAACGACCCGAAGTGGCTTCGAGCGCCTACTATTTTTTCTGCTTTTCAAGCGGCGGGCGCCAAGATTGCGGTGGTCACCGCAAAAGATAAATTGCGGTTGTTGCTCGGCAAGGGTTTGAAGTTCGACGGCAGCGCTATTGCGTTTTCATCGGAACGAGCAAATCTTGCAACACATGCCGAAAATGGAATCACGGATGTTTGCGCGTTTGTTGGCAAACCATTGCCAGCGGTCTATTCCGCTGATCTTTCTGAGTTTGTCTTTGCGGCGGGTGTGAAAATCTTGGCGCGTGATAGGCCCGATCTTATATATCTTTCGACCACCGACTATGTGCAGCATAAATATGCGCCGGGATCAGCCGGGGCGAATTCATTTTATGAAATGATGGACGGCTACGTTGGCGCTTTGGATCAAGCTGGGGCGATTGTCGTTATCGTCGCCGATCATGGCATGAAAGATAAACATCTGGCGGATGGCACGCCGGATGTCATTTATTTGCAAGATGTGTTGGATGCAGAGTTTGGTGAGGCAACCACGCGAGTAATTTTGCCGATTACAGATCCTTATGTGGTGCATCATGGTGCCCTTGGATCGTTTGCTACAGTCTATCTCAATAACGTTTCTGCTGACATAGCAATGGGTTTGATAACAAAGCTTGATGGGATTGACGCTGTTTACTCAAAGACAGAAGGCTGTAAGGTGTTTGAACTGCCGCCAGACCGCATGGGCGATTTGATTGTTTTGTCGGGTGGTGTCACGGGATCGAAAGTCTTGGGCATCAGTTTGGCAAGGCATGATTTATCTGGATTGAACGAACCTTTACGCTCGCATGGTGGTCTGTCTGAACAAGTGATCCCAATTATCGTTAATCGCCGCACGCATAATCTGCCCGAACGCTTACGCAATTTTGATGCATTCGCGATTGGCTGCAATCATATTATTGAGGATTGAAACATGATTATTGAAGCCATGCGAATCGGCGGCAAGAAGGTGTTTACCGATGCAACTGTACCCGTTCATTATCCTTATACGGATGAAATTATAGGAACCGTTCCTGCTGGAAGACCAGAACACGCGGCCCAAGCTTTTGCGATTGCCGCAGCATACAAGCCGAAATTAACGCGCTTTGAACGGCAGCAGATTTTGTTTCGCACCGCTGAATTAATCCGGAAGAAAACACCGGAACTATCTCGGGTTTTAACTTTGGAACTCGGCATTTCAATGAAGGACTCGGTCTATGAATGTGGCCGGGCCTATGATGTATTTTCGCTCGCTGGGCAACTTTGCATTTTGGACGATGGCCAGATTTTCTCTTGTGATCTGACACCGCAAGGCAAGGCACGGAAGATTTTTACAAAGCGCGAGCCTGTCGGCGTGATCTCGGCGATTACACCATTCAATCATCCACTCAATATGGTGTCCCATAAAATCGCACCCGCTATCGCTACAAACAATTGCGTGGTGTGTAAACCGACCGAACTCACCCCGCTTACTGCGATAGCTCTAGCTGACATTTTATATGAAGCTGGATTGCCACCAGAAATGTTCCAAATCGTAACAGGATGGCCTTATGAAATCGGCGATGAAATGGTGACCAATGATAACATTGACATCATCACATTCACCGGCGGCGTTCGCGTTGGTAAGTTGATTGCGGCGAAGGCAGGTTACAAACGCGCAGCCCTTGAACTCGGCGGAAATGATCCGTTAATTGTTCTCAATGATCTTGATGGTGACGATTTGAAAAGGGCGGCTGACTTGGCTGTAGCCGGATCTACGAAAAATTCAGGCCAACGCTGCACAGCTGTGAAGCGGATTCTTGTGCAGGAACGCGTAGCCGATCAGTTTGTTGAATTTGTCTTAGAGCGGGCAAAAAAATTGAAATTTGGCGACCCGATGAATCCGGATACGGATTTAGGAACTGTGGTTCATGAACTGGCCGCGAAAACATTTGAGGCACGCGTTTTTACAGCCGCTGAACAGGGTGCTAAAATTCTATATCACCCTGGCCGCCAAGGTGCTGTGTTGCCGCCGATCACCGTCGATTTTGTACCGCATAATTCAGAACTCGTGTTCGAGGAAACCTTTGGTCCAATCATCCCTATCGTGCGGGTTCCTAATGATGATGCGGAGACTATGCGGATTTCAAACTCAACGCCTTTCGGATTGTCATCGGGTGTTTGCACCAATCGCCTAGATCGCGCGATTAACTTTGTCGAAGGTTTGCAGGTCGGTACTGTGAATATCTGGGAAGTGCCGGGCTACCGGATTGAGATGTCGCCCTTTGGCGGGATTAAAGATTCTGGAAATGGTGTAAAAGAAGGTGTCGTGGAAGCAATGAAATTCTTCACCAATGTAAAAACTTGGTCAATGCCATGGCCGTCATGAGGACCTATTGAACGAAAGCACACTCGTAATTATCAATTTAATGGGTGGCATTGCACTTTTGCTTTGGGGTGTTCGCATGGTTCGCACTGGCGTTTTGCGCGCGTGGGGTGATCGACTCAAGCTCTTTATTGAAACGCATTTAGGGTCGCGGGTATCTGCGTTTTTTGTTGGCGTAACGGCCACCGCCGTTTTGGGCAGCGGAACGGCGATGGCAATAATCATGGCAGGGTTAGCGGCTAG
>JAYUOP010000004.1:0-13891 GCA_043760745.1 Hyphomicrobiales bacterium | reverse complement strand
TTACATCTTCGCCCGCCCGCCCGCAATTCGTGTCGCACGTGACGGTGAGCAAAGTGGCTATCGTTTGAAAAACGCGTTAGCTGACGCTGATTTCAGGTTTAATACTCATGGCAAAGAACTGTTTGAACTCTTCGATTCCGGGGAAATGGCCGTCGTTCATGCGGCAGGTCTAAAGGATGCAACACGCAGTCACTTCGATGCCGAAGACCGCATGGAACGCGCAGCGCCGTTGATTGGCAGTTCGGCAGGTGGCTGGCTTGGCCGCTGGGTAAACGCTGCCAAGCCTGAAGGTATTTTGCCGGTGTTTGCCGTGGGCACTTCAGCGCCTGATAGTTTGCGCGGGGCCAATGGTGTGGCGGTAGCCGACCAGATTAACAATTTGCGGGTGGGCTCTGGCAGTGGCCACACTCCTGCCATTCGCGCTCATCTCGCAAGGATGTTGAGTGGGGACGCCATTATGGGTGCGCCAATCAAGCGGCTTCTTTCTCTCAGCTCAGAGATTGAAGCCCGCATTGCCCTTGATGAAAACGGCAATCTCAAAGCCTATATTCCCGAAGCTGAATACCCCAGCGATAATCCGCTCGCTAATTCTCTAAAAACCGTTGCCCAGTCCATCAAGCTCGACCTTGGCCTTCGCGTCTCCACCGTCGATTTTGGCGGTTGGGACACCCATGTCGATCAAGCCGGACAAATAAACACACTCATTAAACAACTCTCAACCGCATTGATGGCGTTCTGGCGCGATCTCGGCAATCGGCGCGATTATGTGTCTGTCGTCGTGATGAGCGAATTTGGCAGGCGTCTCAAATCCAACGAGTCCGGTGGCACCGACCATGGCCATGGCAATCTGATGATGATGCTGGGCGGCAATGTGAAAGGTGGCCAAATGTTCGGTCAATGGCCAGGCCTTACCAATGATGCGCTCGATGAAGGTGCAGACCTTGCCATCACCACTGACTACCGCACTGTGCTCGCCGAAATGACTGCAAAGCATTTGCAGTTTAATGACACCGCAACACTCTTCCCGGGCTTTAACGAAAAACCCCTCGGTTATTTGAGTTAACAACGAACCGCTATCATTAAACTAGTGAGCCATTGACAAGATACCAACCAGTTGGTATGTGTAAATATGCTTGATGAACCTCACACTACCAAAACCAAGTTATTGATGTCCGCCCTGAAGTTAATTCGCACCAAAGGATATGGTGCGACAACGGTTGATGATCTTTGCCAAGATGCAGGCGTCACCAAAGGTGCATTCTTTCATCATTTCAAAACCAAAGAAGAGGCAGGCGTTGCCGCGACGCAATTCTGGAATGCTGGCACTGGCGCGCTTTTTGCTAATGCTGAATATCACAAGCATGAAGACCCGCTCGATCAAGTCATCGCCTATATTGATTTTCGCGCCGAACTTCTGAAGCGCGGTGGCTTGACTGAAATCACATGCTTACTTGGCACCACGGTGCAGGAAACTTTTACAACTAATCCTGCACTTCGTGAAGCTTGTGACATCGGTATCACCGGCCATGCCGACACAGTTCAAGTGATGATTGAAGCCGCCAAAACGCGCCACGCCCCAAACGCATCATGGTCCGCACAGTCTTTGGCGCTGCATACGCAAGCCGTCATCCAAGGCGCATTTATTTTGGCCAAAGCCCGCAACGATGTTGAGCTCGCCCATGACTCGATTATGCACTTACGTCGTTACTTTGAATTATTGTTTCATTACGCGAAGGAGGACTAAGCATGACCGAAGTAGAGATTGTCGAAATTCTTAACGTATTGCAACCCGGCCCAAACCGCTGCTGAGCTTGGTAAAGCCGTGTTGCCACATCTGCCATACGCATTGTTTCCAGCTGGCGCCACCGCAGGCTGGTGGTTCAAAGCTATCCAACTTGATCAGGAAGCTCGCGGCACTATTGTGCGCGAAAATACTAAACCATTGCGATTTTACAAAACTGTCTGAAGAGGAACAAACTAAATGACCAAAAAGATTTTTGTTAACGTACCGGTCAAAGACTTGAACAAGTCTATCGCGTTCTATGCCGCCCTGGGCTTCACACAAAATCTACAATTCAGTGATGACACTGCGGCTTGCATGGTCATCAGCGAGGCGAATTATGTGATGCTGCTGACGCATGAGAAGTTCAAAGGGTTCAGCAATTCTCCAATTCCAGACGCACACAAGCAATCAGGATTTATGGTAGCAATTGAATGTCTTGATCGTGCCGAGGTGGATGCAATAGTGAAAGCGGGGATCGCTGCCGGCGGTTCAGAACCAACACCAGCCAATGACTTAGGGTTTATGTATCAACGAACTATAGCAGACCCCGATGGCCACCGCTGGGAACCATTCTTCATGGATATG
The DNA here is from genome assembly GCA_043760745.1 of Hyphomicrobiales bacterium. Classification (GTDB taxonomy): domain Bacteria; phylum Pseudomonadota; class Alphaproteobacteria; order Rhizobiales; family Aestuariivirgaceae; genus Aestuariivirga. The sequence goes on along the minus strand of JAYUOP010000004.1, from coordinate 11,523 downwards.
TCAGTAATGCCGAAATCGTAATTACCAACCCAAAGGAGAACTTCATGTCAAAATTTGTTTGGTACGATCTCATGACGCCGGACGTTGCAGCGTCGATCAAATTTTACAGCCACGTGATTGGCTGGACGATTACCGATAGCAGCATGCCCGGCATGGACTATGCGATAATCACGCAAGATGCCAATCAAGTTGGTGGCATGATGCCACCACCTCCTTCGACCAATGGCATGCCGCCGATGTGGAACGGGTACATCTATGCCGAAGATGTGGATGCCGCGGCAAAGCACGCAGAAAGCCTAGGTGGCTCGATTTTTCAGGCCCCGATGGACATTCCTGGTGTTGGGCGTTTTGCCGTGATTGCCGATCCAACCAGTGCAACTTTCCTGCTATTCAAAAACTATGGTGGAGAAGCAGTTGCTGTAATTCCCGACGGCACATTGGGGCACATTGGTTGGCGTGAGCTCATGTCCAGCAATTGGCCACTGGCATGGGAGTTCTATTCCAATATGTTTGGTTGGACCAAGTCTGAGACAGTGGATATGGGCCCAATGGGCATTTACCAAATGTTCAATTCAGGTGACACCATGATTGGCGGCATGATGACCAAAGCTGCCGATGATCCGATGCCGTCGCGCTGGAACTATTATTTCAATGTGGAAAGTGCGAAAGCCGCTGTGGCGCGTGCCACAGCCATGGGCGCAACGATTATCGTTGGTCCAATGGAAGTTCCAGGCGGCAGTTGGGCTGTCAACGGCGTCGACCCGCAGGGCGCTGCTTTCTCACTTCTCAGCACAAACAAATAGGAGCTCTCCATGCCTTATACTTTAAATTTCCACCGCGTTCTTAAAGCTCCACCCGCTCGGGTTTACAAAGCTTTTCTTGATCCTGCAGCAATGTGCAAATGGTTGGCCCCGGCGGGCTACACCTGCACCATTCACCATCTCGATCCCAAAGTCGGCGGCACATTCCGCATGACATTCACTGAGTTTGATTCAGGCGGCGGTAATTCATTTGGCGGTGAATATCTCGAAATGATTCCAAACGAAAAACTCCGCTACAATGATGTCTTTGATGATCCCAATTTGAAATCCGATATCGAAGTCACCGTCATTTTCAAACAAGTTTCCTGCGGCACCGATCTCAGCATAACCCAATCCGGCGTCCCCGACATCATCCCCATGGAAATGTGTCATCTCGGCTGGCAAGACTCGCTGAAGCAATTAGCGCAGTTTGTGGAAGTCGCAACGCCTACAAGTTAAGGAGAAAATCATGGTCAAACTCACACCCATGTTATGGTTTGCACACGATGCTGAAGCCGCCGCAAACCACTATGTGAAAGCGTTTGTGGATGGTAAAATTCTTAACATTATCCGCAATGGCAAAAATGGACCAGGACCTGAAGGCTCGGTTTTGATTGCCACCGTATTGTTAGGTGGCGTGCAATTTGAATTGATGAATGCAGGTCCCATGTTCACGCCGACCGAAGCGAATTCTTACATGATCTATTGTGAAGACCAATCTGAGGTCGACCGACTTTGGGCGCATATGAGCGAAGGTGGTTCAACATCGGCCTGTGGCTGGGTAAAAGATCGCTGGGGCTTTTCATGGCAAATCGTGCCAAGAATTATGATGGATGTTTTGTCGGGTTCCGATGAAGCTGTCAAAGCAAGAGCCTTCGCCGCCATGCTACAAATGACCAAGTTCGACGTTGCCAAAATTGAGGCTGCGATCAAGGGCTAATAGCAAACCAGCCAAACCAATCGCAATCATAAAAAAACCCGGTGCTTCCACCGGGTTTTTCTTAATCTAAAAGCGTGTACCTTACAGTTCAAATGCGACTGTTAGTGTACCGCCATAGCTATCGCTATTGTCAGTGAAGTCACCGAAGGCTTTGGCAGAGAAAGTGGCACCATTGCCAATTTCGCTTTCGATACCAGCTTCGATTGTCTTCACGAAGACCTCAGCAGTGCCTGCAACAGTAATTCCGAAAGCCGAGATTTCTTGATCAACTGTCATCCACTTAGCACCACCGCGGACAAACGCGGTTGTAGAACCTCCGACATCGGCATTTGCACCGAGCAAGAAGCCAACGGTGCGCACATCAGCCGATGAACCATCAACCACAATACCAACGCTATCGGTGAAGCCATCGCCTTCTGAGTGGGCAATCGTGCCGAACACGCGGCCATCAATGCCGAAGCTATCGGAAACTGCCGCTGAGTAACCCAAAGCAACCGAGCCCATATAACCCATCGAATCTTGTGTGGCGGTTGAGCCGAACACGCTGTTGGTCATATCTGCTTCGCTCCACGAAGCGCCAACCACGCCAGTAGCGTAGAAGCCTTCCTTGGTTGCAGCTTTGAGATAAACACCGCCGCCTTTGGCTGAACCATCGGTAGAACCCGAGGCGCTGTCCGAACCATATTGGCCATATGCCGCAAACAAACCGATGGCGAGATCGCCACAGCCAATGCCAGCTTGGCTGCCAAGGTCATGCTCGATACCAATGGCTGTGCCTATATCCCAGCCAGTGCTGCCGCCATCAAATGATGAGCTTGAGCCCGTGCCGCTGATCCAAGCGCGGCTGGCGTTGCTGTAAGTATCGTCCTGGCCATCTTTGCCTACGCTGCATCCGTCATTATTGCCGGCAGACGCGCCAGCAGCATCCGCGATGCTGCCAGCCACGCCGCCGCTGCCGGGACCAGCCCCCATCCCGGCTAACCCTGCTGTTGCACCACTTGCCGAAGCGCCACTTGTGGCTTCATCACCAAGAACAGCGCCACCCGTAAATCCTGCCATCGACGATGCGGTTATATTCGGGGCCCATTGCAGATAAACGCCGCCATCGGCATCTTCGACCAAGTTGAATTTTACGGCTCCGGTCGAAGGATCGGTCACCATTGTATAATTGTCTGACGCCACCATTGTGGCCAAACCACCAAGGCCTGGATTAACGAGATCAGCCGCAGCACTGCTATTCACAAGCGCAATGGAACCCGACGTTGCAATCAAGCTATTTTGTGTCGCGCGATTTATGGCATTGATAGCAACATTGGTAACACCGGTAGGATTGGCTACCAACGTGTAAATCGTGTCACCAGCGCCACCGCCATAAGACGTGCTATCATCGCCAAAGCTTGCGGCAGCAAAGTCCACATCGAATTTTAGAGTGCTGCCGCCCATGGTGTTAAAATTAACAATGCCATTCAGAACATCATCTGCCCCGCCGCTATATTGCATATCAATAATGCCGCCTGATTGGTTATTGAGATTATCAAGTGCGGTAAAGCCAGTGATGCCATTGCGAATATTGATCAAGCCAGCATTGTTGACCGTATCACCTGCTGCGCCAAACCCATTTACCAATGTACCAGCATTCCAAGTAGCACCTGACTTGTTATTCATCGTGAAGCTGGTGCTGCCATTAGAGTGAACGCGTCCAGTGATAACACCACCGGATTCGTTGTTAATAATGCTATTGCCTGCATAGGCCCAGATCGCGTCTCCGCTCAAGTCCAAGCCAGCATCCGTTGGACCGCCGCCATCTGCCATATCCTTGATCGTGCCAAGGTTGTTAACTGTTGCTAAGCCGGTAATTGTGCCTGTCAGAAGGCCGTACTCAATACCCTGTACTGTGGATCCTGTTGCAATATCCGTCAAACTGTTGCCAGTTGAAAGATTGACCACTTGAATCCCGCGATAAGCGCTCGATACATCGCCACCGGTCACGTCAACATGAATATCGCCCGAAGTTGAGTCGGCATAAATGCCCCAACCTGTCGTCGCGGAAACGTCATCCGTGCTGTTGACATTATTGTGCCCAGCATTCGATGACGTCCAAATACCATCATGAACGCCTTCAACCTTAGCTGTCTTTACATCGACATCGCCACCCACAGTCCACGCAACTACGCCGTCCACGCCAGATTTAATACCGCCAGCTGAAGTATCTACCGTATTGCTACCTGCTGTTGTCGTTGTCCAAACGCCATCCAACAATGCATCAACATCGGCTGTTTTGACATCAACATTCCCAGTGGTGCTTGTATGAAGGACACCATGTCCAGCCGTGCTGGTTACCTTGCCAGCCGTCGTATCAATATCCGTTGTGCCAGTTGTGTTAATTGTCCAAATTGACGTTGCTACTGATTTTACAACTGCCGTTTTCACATCAACATCGCCAGTCGCCGTCCAAGCTGCCACACCAAAGGTGCCGCTGTCCAAGCTACCTGCAGTGGTGTCCACTGTATTGTTGCCGCTAACCGTCGTTGTCCAAACGGAAGTTGTCAGTGATTTTACATCAGCAGTTTTAACTTCGACATCACCGCCCGTGCTATTGTGCAGAATTCCATAACCCGCTGTACTGGTCACCTTACCACCAGTTGTGTCGACAATAGCGTCGCCATCAAAGCGGTTCTGCAGCCAAATTGCTGTGGCCACTGACTTTACATCACTGGTGGTAATCTTGACGGTATTATCAGTGATCATATCGAAAATATTGAGCGAATGTATACCAAAACCTACGGAATCAATATCGCCAATAACTGTGTTTCGACCAATATTGACATCGCCAACCGGCGTTGCCAAGCCCGCCCACGATCCATTGTGGAACACGTAAATGCCGTCAGAACCGCTCTTAATGCCGCCGCTGATCCCATCAATATCAATCGTTCCGGTATCAACCTCAACATCAATACCGCGTAAGCCTGCATCAATCTTGCCAGAACCTGCGATTTTGACGTTGCCGCCATCGCCCGGGAACCGCGTATTGACTTCAACGCCATCACCACCCGCTGTGATGATTTTGTTGATTTCTACATCAACATTTCCAGTGAGCGTCCAAATCGCAACCCCCCAAACCGCAGAAGAGATGTCGACCGTATCAACATTAACGTTCTGATTGATGCCCAATCCGACGAGATTAGTGATCGGCCCTGCCGCCGTATCAACACCGTTTAAATCATTCGCTTGCGTTGCACCGATCGCAACGCCCATCGCGATTGCTGTAATCGACGTAGTCAGCAAAAATTTGAGGCGAAAGTTCCGATTCGCAATTGAGTGCATAATGACCATGACTAATTCTCCCCAGAATAGGTAAATTCACGGAAAATCCGCACAACTCCCAGTATTCATCGTCTTCATAGCGGCACGCAGATCGCAAAAGCGAATCAAAACCTCTTAATTTTGTCTTAAAATGATCTCGGTTTGCAATTAGTATCGTGTATCTAAAATAATAAATATTAGAAGCTATATTAATTCATAATAGGGGACTCCTCTTGTATTGTAATTCTACATGTCCTTTGGTGTTTCCCGATGATTTTAAGCAAAACCTATATTCGGGCCACAAGCCTTATTGGACTAGAAGATTTTCTGGCTGAGCGGGGCTGCAACCTTCGCGAACTCTTACATGAGATTGATATTCCAGTTTCTGTTCTCACTGAAGTTGATCAGCTGGTTTCTTTTCGAAAAATCGTAATGCTTTACGAGGTAGTGGCAGACCGCACTCATAATCCAAATTTTGGTATCGATTGGGCTTGCCAAATTGGCCCTGAATATCCGCAGCTCGGCCCTGTTCTACTTTTATCGAAATTTGTTTCGAATTTGGCCGAGTGGATGGAGATTGGCCTGCGCTATTGGGCTTTTCACTCTAATGGGTACACTTTACGCTCGATTGTTCCTGAAACTGGCAATCTCGCCTATTGGCGGTGCGAAAGTGAATCCAATCTCTTCGTAGCGCGGCAATTTAATGAGTTCGTTCTGGCAGCATGTACGGGTATCACCAGAGTAGGCGTGAACCAACCCACCAAAAACCCAACAGTTGTCCGATTTCAGCACCGCCGACCAAAAGATACCACTGCCCTCGAGGCTCATTTTCGTTGTCCTATAGAGTTTGACGCGCCATATACTGAGACCGTCTTTGACAAAGATTTTCTAAACTATCCAACGACTGGTGGCCTGCGGCTGTTTAAGCCTTTGATGGCATTTTACATAAATGATCGCATAAAGCGCTTGCCGAAATTTGATATGTCTATGTCCGCTACCGTGTCTTTAGCCATCCGGTCTCTTGCAGGCTCTGGAAAATGCAATCTTGAAGCTGTCGCTGAATCGCTCGATCAAAACAGCAAACAGCTCCAGCGCCTTTTGGCCGCTGAGGGAACCACGTTTTCTTATATTCTCGACACCGTTCGCCAAAAATTTGCCAAAGAACTACTCTGTGAATCAACAGCACCAATTTCGCAGATCGCTGGCATGTTGGATTATGCTGGTTCGCCACCCTTTACTCTGGCCTTTCGACGCTGGACCGGCCAATCTCCTCTAGAATATCGCAAACGACATTTGATATCGTTGGAATAACAAAAAAACCCCGGTGTTTCCACCGGGGTTCTGAAACTTCCATAAACAGTCTGGATTAGAAATCCATACCGCCCATGCCGCCGCCTGCTGGTGCTTTCGGGCGTTTAGCGATCATGGCTTCGGTGGTGATCAGGAGCGATGCAACTGATGCAGCATTGGTCAAGGCCACACGCACAACCTTGGTCGGATCAATGATGTTATTGCCAGCACCAAGCCAATCCGCTGGCAAGCCAGCTGTTCCGGCATCCCCGACATCATTCCCATGGAAATGTTTCATTTAGGTTGGCAAGATTCATTGAAACAACTCGCGCAGCTTGTGAAGACAGGGACAACGATGCTCTAATGCGATTTTTCTTAGGATGAATTTCTGTAAGCGACGTCCCAAGCCAATGCGTGACATTCCTTGAGAATGTAGTCGACTTCTCGTTTGGGTTTTGCGCGGTACCCGGGTGGGCGACCGGGGCGCAAGGGATTTGTGAATTTTGGATTTTTCATCGCCTCACGTTTTGCGCGCCAGCGGACCAAGCGAATAGCTTGGCGCGGCAAGGTTTCGAGTGCGCGCTTGAGTGCGGCCAATCGGCGGGAGAGATGATCAGTATTCGCTGTGGTTTTTGGTTTTGACCAATACATTTGATCAAATAAATTAAAAGGATTGCGCGTGTGGGTTTTGACAATGATGATCTGCCGATTTTCCGGTGTGATAAACCCGAAATTCTTGCGGGTATCAAAAAGTTGAAATGATTTTTGCCCGGCACCTTTGCCGGTAATCACCAGCCCGTGTTGCATCGGACGAGAGATAACGGGCGTCACCACCAGCCCATGCGCCGCAATAACGATCAACCGCCGCAACGCCGATTCACAAGGTCGCAACATGCGCTGCAAAGTAACGCCACTGACAAGACCAAACATCGCCATAAGCTCGCCCACAATGCGGGCAAGTGCAACACGGTTGATTTCAATAGCGCGGACCCAGTCCATACGAAGCATTTCCTCCTGCAAACCGCCATAGAACAAAACAGGAACTAAATCAAGGTAAAAAACTACGCACAAGTTAGTAGCTTTCGCAAAAACCGCCCCCCGTCCCATAAAAACAGCTGGCCTAGCCGGACATCATCCCCATGGAAATGTGCCGCTTAGGCTGGCAATTTTCACTGAAACAATTGGCGCAGTTTGTGAATCTGGGGAAGAAGCCGGCGTAAAAATCAAGCCTTGACAAAATGTGTCATTTTTGACACATTTAAGTCTGATGGTATTTCACAAGAAAATTCAAGCTCGGTTTTATGAGTTGGCTTCGGGCAAAAAACCTGTTCGAAATTGGCTTCTTGATCTCGCAGGTGATGATCGTCGTGCCATTGGCTTTGATATTCAAACAGTGGAGTTCGGTTGGCCAATAGGGATGCCGGTCTGCCGTGCTCTCGGGCAAGGACTTTATGAAGTGCGAAGCAATTTATCAGATGGAAGAATTGGGCGCGTTCTATTTTGCATCATCGCAAATGAAATGGTGCTGTTGCATGGTTTCGTGAAGAAAACCCAGAAAACACCGACAGCCGATCTCGCATTGGCAGCGAAAAGAATGAAGGAGATTTCATAATGGCAAAGGCAGTTAAAGGCCGCATTAGTGCGGAAAGTTTTGACGACTTTCTCGATGAGCAAGGCATGCTCGCCGAAGCGGAAGACGTCGCTATTAAGCGCGTACTCGCTTGGCAAATCGCAGAAGGCATGAAAGAAAAAGGCATCACCAAAACCGCCATGGCCAACGCTATGAAAACCGACCGCCGTCAGCTAGACCGCTTGCTCGATCCGGAGAATAAGTCAGTGACACTGAGCACACTAAGGAGAGCTGCTACGGCGCTGGGGCGGAAACTTTATGTGGAGATTGGGTGAGTGCATAGGGAACGAAAATTCTGCGTATTCCAAAGCTTACTCTGTCTCATTGTCACTTTCTTCTGTCGAAACTTCTACAGCACTTTCGCCACCCATAGTCTTAAAGCGCTCATTTGCCAGCCATTTCAGTCGTTCTGCTTGTGTAATAAGCGTCCGACGAAGTCCGACTTTTACTTCACGCTCGGCGATCGTTTGTGATAACCGCGCCATGATCTGCGCCCTACGCGCTGTTCTCGTGTCTGGATGACCACGAAGCTCGAACACTTTGTCAGAAACGACACGCCCTCTGACTGGTTTTGGAATTTCAAATTCCCTGTTTGGTTTTGGAGGGTCTTTCTCGTTGAGAATTGCCTTGAATTTACTTTCCGACTTGGCCTTTTCGTGAACAAAATATTCCAAGGCATCAAGTTGTTGTTTCGCTTCCTTGTAGTCCTTGTGCTTCTTCCCAACCCCTTGAAACTGTGGGAGCGGGTAAACTTCGATCTCAAAAACTTCAAACGGATCCAGTACTGACATTGCAACTGCGTCGGTCCGTTGGTTTGTCAAATGTCTGCCGATTCTACCTGACACTTTCTCGTTTGTTTGTCCGGCATAAATGGGCTCACCATCATAATCGTAAAAAATGTATACGCCCCATCGATATGAACCAACTGCCGCAGCCACCCCAGTTGCAGGATCAGTGTGTGGGGTTTGATAGAAGCGCTTAAGGGCCGCTCGAAGTTCCCGGGTTTCAAATGGAGCTTTACCATCTATATCGCTTCTCTCAGTCACGCGGCGATTTTCCTTTGCGGCACACCTCTAATTTCTGAGGCATCAAGTATAGGTTTAAGTAAATGCCGCGAAATGTGCGCAACAGCAGGAACAGCTAGCCCATCACCGAAAACATGATAACCATCGTTGTAGTTGTGAGGAATAACATAAGTGTCAGAAACTCCCATCAATCTTGCAGCTTCCCTGATGCTTAATAACCGCGTTTTTATTAGATTTCCGTCCACTACAATTATTGATTGTCTGCTGGACCCGCCTCCCGGAGTACGTAAACAGCCCGCGACACCATCAAATCTTACTTCAGCTCGCTGAAGTCGTCGGCCGTTTTCTACCCGAGTACGTTTGTAAATTGTACCAACAACTCGGCAGTTTTTTTGACCGGCCGCTAATACTTTTTGGCGGTTAGTCACAGACATCATTTCAAGCAATCGTTTCGTTTCGCTTTGCGAATTCCAAAGTAGATTGGCAGAGTCCACATCAACTAACTCTGCAAGTTTTGGTATTACCGATTTAGGGTTAGGCAAACTCCACCAAATCCAACGATTTTTTAAGTCGGCAGGAAGCGATCTTGCAACTAAACATAAAGCGGGAGAGTGCCAAATATCTATAGGCTGATGAGAATAAACTGTTTTTGGAAGTTGGCTTTTGTTTCGTACGCAAACAATAAAAAGCCTCGGCCTTGATTGAGGTAGAAACTTCACAGCATCAATTACAACAGCACCAAAATCATAACCAAGACATGCAACTGCGCGGCACAATTCATGGAAGTCTTCGCCATTACTCGAAGTCAGAAGCCCACAAACATTCTCTATGACTAGAAGTGGGGGAGCCCGACCATCAAGTTCAAGTTTTTTAATGGCGGACCAGAATCCCCAAAAAGTTCCGCTTCGCTCGCCTGCCAGGCCAACTCGATTTCCAGCAAGAGAAAGGTCTTGACACGGAAATGAAGCCCAAGCCAAATCAGGCTTTCCTGGCATGTCCTTTGGCTTGAGATCACCAATATCACAACAAATGGTTTCAGCGTCGCCAAAGTTGGCCTGATATGTACGTAATTTCTTTGGATCGATATCGTTTGCCAGCAGGCAATCCCAATCTGGACCTAGCCCCAAGCGAGCCATGCCGCCACCCGCAAAAAATTCAAAAAATGTATTTTTCATCACCGCATGTTCTCAGGATGTTCTGTGTTCGTCAAGGTGCAATCGAGATTGCTGAGCAACAAAAAAACTCGGTGTCTCCACCGGGGTTCTGTAACTTTCACAAACAGTTTGGATTAGAAATCCATACCGCCCATGCTGCCCTTAGCAAAGCGCTGCCCTATAGAATTTTGATGACATTCCACATAAACTCAACGTTCAAGCGGCCCGATTCCACTTCAACACTTTAATGCCCTTCGCCAGTTTACGTGTCTTGGCGATGTCGAATTGCAGTTGCACTTTCAGCATCAGGTCCATGGACGTGCCGAAGGCTTTTTCAAACCGTAGCGCCATTTCGGGGGAAAGGCTGGCGCGGCCGTTTAAGACGGCGCTGAGGGCAGGGCGGCCAACGCCTAAAATTTCAGCAGCTTTGGCAACACTTAAGCCTGCTTCGGCCAAAACGTCGTCCTTCAAAATTTCGCCGGGATGCACGGGGTCAAACATTTGTAACTCCTCATCAATGATAGTCTAAAAGATCAAGTTCGTAGGCTGCGCCATCAAGCCACTTAAAAATTAGCCGCCAGTTGCCTGAAACCGACATGCCCCAATAACCTAACATATCACCTTTCAGTGCATGAAGTCGCCAACCAGAAAATGTTTCGAGTTGCTTCAAATCGTCAGCCGCGTTTAGCGCAGTTAACATTCGCCGCAAGCGCGGCACGAGGTCTGGCGAAAGACCTTTAGGGTTGCCCGTCTCAAACAAGTTTCGCAAAGGCTTGTGCCGAATGGAACCGATCATAGTTTTGTGTAGCGCGACACACGACGTTTGTCAAGACAACAAAAAAACCCGGTGCTGCCACCGGGGTTCTGTAACTTCCACAAACAGTCTGGATCAGAAATCCATGCCGCCCATGCCGCCGCCGCCCATGCCGCCGCCTGGCATGCCGCCGCCTGCTGGGGCTTTTGGCTTTTCAGCGATCATGGCTTCGGTGGTGATCAGGAGCGAGGCAACTGATGCCGCGTCCGTCAAGGCCACACGCACAACCTTGGTTGGATCAATGATGCCAGCGGCAACCATATCAACATACTCTTCGGTCTGGGCGTTAAAGCCGTAGTTGCCAGTCTTTTCCAAGAGCTTGCCAACCACGATTGAGCCTTCCACGCCAGCGTTTTCAACGATCTGACGAATTGGCGCTTCAAGGGCCTTCGACACGATCTTGATGCCAGCCATGGTATCAGCGTTATCCGAATGCAATGCATCCACAGCCTTCTTAGCGCGCAACAATGCAACGCCGCCGCCGGGAACAATGCCTTCTTCAACCGCTGCACGGGTTGCGTTCAAAGCGTCGTCAACGCGGTCTTTGCGTTCCTTCACTTCAACTTC
>JAYUOP010000003.1:0-14128 GCA_043760745.1 Hyphomicrobiales bacterium | reverse complement strand
TCTGCCAATGTATGGCCCACGACTTCTGGTTGCTCGGCAATTTCTTTAGCCATAAAGTGGCGATGATTTCCTTTGTCCACCATCATTGAGGAAGCTTGGCTAAAGTTCATGGTACGCTTGATTGGCTTATTGTCTTCGCCATAAATTTGCATCGAATTGCGGGTCAGAACGACCCAATCGCCGTCTTCCAAATAGGTAATTTTATTGGTGAAAGGCGAAAGTGCAATCGCATCCGAACCCAAAAACATTTCGCCATCGCCATGCCCAACCGCCAATGGTGGACCATTGCGCGCGCCAATCATGAGATCGCCTTCAGATTTGAACATGATTGCCAAGGCAAATGCTCCGCGCAAACGACCAAGAACATTTTTCACGGAATCAATCGGCGAGGTTCCCTTAGCGCGCTCTTGCGCCAAAAGGTGAACCACCACTTCGGTATCTGTTTGGGTGAGAAACTTTACACCGGCCGCTTCAAGTTCAACTTTGAGCTCGTGGAAATTTTCGATAATGCCATTGTGCACCATGACCACATCGCCAGAAATATGCGGATGCGCATTGGTTTCATTCGGAACACCGTGCGTGGCCCAGCGTGTATGGCCAATACCACTGACACCGGACATTGGCTCGGCACGCAGTTTTTCTTCCAAATTTTTCAATTTACCAGGGGCACGACGACGAACGATTTCACCATTCTCAATCGTGGCAACACCAGCTGAATCATACCCACGATATTCAAGTCGGCGCAAAGCCTCTACAATGCTGAGAGCAACAGGTTCTTTGCCGAGTATTCCAACAATTCCACACATAATTTTTTCCTTAGCTCTTCGTTTTTTTCGCGGCTTTGCGGGCTTCGGCCATCTTGCGATAGCGTGCAGCCCAGCCTTCTTTGACACGTAATTCTGATCGCGTAATCGCAAGAGAATCGTCGGGGATATTTGCGGTGATAACACTTCCCGCTGCAATATTTGCGCCATTACCAATTCGCACAGGAGCAACTAACGCCGTGTTGGACCCTACAAATACCCGCTCACCAATATCAGTAAGATGCTTCTCATAACCATCGTAATTGCAAGTAATGGTCCCTGCCCCAATATTTGAGCCAGCGCCAACAATAGCGTCACCGATGTATGTCAAGTGGTTGGCTTTCGCACCTTTGCCGATTTTGGCTTTTTTGATTTCAACGAAGTTACCAATATGCGCATCAACGCCGATTTCAGCACCTGGTCGCAAGCGCGCGTAGGGGCCAATCTTTGCACCCTTGCTCACAGTTGTGCCTTCCAAATGACAATGGGCAAAAATATGTACATCATCACCAATCGTCACATCATTTCCAAAAAACACAAATGGTTCAACGATCACATCCGAGCCAAGCTTTGTGTCGGCAGAAAAATACGTCGTTGTAGGATCCATCAATGTCGCACCGTTGAGCATTGCATTCACGCGGTAACGCTTTTGCATTTCCGCTTCAATGCCTGAGAGTTGTAGCCGATCATTCACCCCTGCAACATCGGCTTCAGCACACGTGACTAATCCAACCGCATGATGATCGCCCGCTAAAAGCTCGACAAGGTCGGTTAAATAAAACTCACCTTTGGCATTCTTATTTTTAATGCGCGGGAGGGTTTCCCAAAGTGTTGCCGCCGAAATCGCAATAACACCTGAATTGCAAAGTGCGATCAATTTTTCTTTGAGCGACGTATCAAGCTCTTCACGAATAGCGGTTATCGCTCCACTACCATCTTGCAACAAGCGACCATAACCCTTTGGGTTCGCCGCCTCAAAACCAAGAACCGCCATCGGTTGCTGCGGATTTACGGCTGCGGCCAAAGCGCTCACTGAGGTTTCTTGGATCAGCGGAACGTCCGCATAAAGCACCAAAACAGTGCCTTTGAAATCCTTGAGAGCGGCCTTAGCCGTGCCAACTGCATGACCAGTTCCGAGCCGCTCAGTTTGCTCCGCAAAGGCGCAATTGGGCACAAAGCGTTTTGCTTCGGTTTTAACATTTTCCATATCCGGACCATGGATAACCACGGTATGCGACGGATTAAGTGAGTTTGCGACAGTTAACACATGGCCAAGCATGCTACGCCCAGCAACTTTATGCATAACCTTCGGCAGATTAGAGCGCATGCGCGTGCCTTTGCCAGCCGCCAAAACTACGATTGCAATATCAGTTTTCGTCATCAATCCTACTTTACCCCGGCCCTCTGCCAAAGAGCTACATTAAACCAGTTGATTTCCCATTAAACAATGTTCGTGATTTGACGATTAATAGCAAATTTTAGTGACATTCAAAGCTTGACCCCGTGGTGCGGTGCAACTATGTATCAGCGCACTCAACGAAGTTTGACTCGGTGGGGGCCCGTAGCTCAGTGGTAGAGCGGTTGACTTTTAATCAATAGGTCGCGCGTTCGAACCGCGCCGGGCTCACCAAATTCCACATATTTTGTATTCATGGCAGCGCGCCTCGCGCAATTTTGCCAGCAATAATGCGTGCGGTTCTGTTTCCTGCCCGCAATATTTGCGCCGCCTCCAATCGCCATTTGCTCTCATCTTGCTTCAATAACCAACTCGCTTTTGCAAAAACAGAACTTCCGATCTGCGTCGACGCTTTTGGAACAACATCAGAAGACCGAATCCGAAACCGTTTCAAAGTTCCTTTGGCATCAACAATCGAAACAAAAATCTGTTTAGGTAATGCCTGCGCCAAATTGATTTCAATATCTGTATTGTCAATGCCAGTAACAATCTGAGGCGCATTTGGAAACTCAATAGTCATTTTGAATGGAGCCTCGCCGCCTATCCAGCCAAACCAAAGCTGACGTCGTTTTCCATCCACATAATTTGTCCGCGCGGCCATCATCGGAATTTCCAATGTACCTCCCCGCGCTACCATGTTGTCCGGCACTTGCTCTGATCCATCGCCGCCAAAAATTTGACCAATAGCGCTGATCAAAGTCCACTCTTCGCGCGCTATTGCTTTTTCATTTTTGAGAACGAACGGACTGTTGGCGCTTGTAACTTTCACTTCACCATCGGCGAGTGCAATGACAACAAAACTTTTGGGGTCAGAAAGTTTGATTTCGTCCTGCACCACCAAAGGAGCAAAAAGTTTTAGGCCTTTTGAATTAGTCGCATCTTTGCCTTGCAAATCCATATCAGTCACAAAACCAAGCGGCGGCTCCGTGCCATAACTCAATGTGACACTTAAAATCATGCCAAGGATTACAACAAGAATCCGCATCATTTTAAAATCGACCTCCAACCCACGCGCGGCCAATTTGTAACCAGTTGCGTAATGCCATCAAAAAACTTGAACAACGCAAAGCCGGAAATCCCAACCGCAATACTTTCAACTCCACTCGAAAATCCAAGTAATTTTGTTGTCAAAAATAAAAACAACGCGACACCAACCAATGTAAGTGTTGCGGCCAACACACCAATAAACCATCGGTTCATTGCGACAAAGAATATGACCATGAGGGCGGACAACACGTTTCGTTGTAACGGCGACGACGTTGGAGAATTTACGATGGCGTTGGCCGAAACCAAACTATTCGCTAAAATGACAACACCAGGCATAGCGCCAAGCGGGGTTTGATAAATGTCGCTACTGTCTGCATGCGTGGCCCCAATTAACACGAAGCGATCTTTAAATGGCGCAGCATGCACATCTGCCACAACATCAAACCCAACATCTCTCTTTGAGACTAACGCGCCAGCGCGAAGTTGAATGACCGCTGGAATGCCCCTTTCTCCCCGCTGAATTTGATATGATCCGACAACGCCATTCAGCTCGCCAAACAGATATGGAATAGCGGCGGTTTGCGCCCGATGTTTTGGCCAGGCCAACTGTGCGGAAGGCGTGCCGTTACAGTCCGTCGCCAATTGGTCATTCAAAAAAAGCTGCAGCTGTCCCGGTTTCTGATCAAGCGCGCTGACTGCCAAAGTTGCTGAGGGCAAAATCATTTTTTGCTCATCTCCGCAAATGCTCTGCCAAAGGCGTAAACTTTGCACGATCCGGGCGTCATCGTAGTTATTGAGTGTTGTAACCCAAGTGATCTGCGGGCGCTCAGTGATCTGATGATCGTATGGCGTTTTCGCGACAGATTGCGCAATCACACTATCGAAAGTTTTTTTGAACTGCACACGTTTCACTAAAAATAATGGCGCAGCTTTGATGTCATAGTTTTCTAAAAACCGCTGAAACTCAACTTGCGCTGCCGGTTCCTGCACTGCCGATAAATCAAAATCTAAAAGTATGGCTTTTGGCTGTAGTGATGAAATTTTGCCAACAAGTTTTGCCAGCGCATCATGCGGTGTACTCGCCGTTTCCCCCCAATTTTCGCGGGTTTGTTCATCAACTGCGATTAAAGTAATTGGTGTTGCATCGGTTGGCACGCCAGAAAACAGCGCAGATGCTGCCGCTAGCCGATCAGGATTATAAGCAGAGTTAAATGCATTCAACAGTCGATCGCCGAACCCCGCGACGGTTAGAAGTGTTACCATTGCGAGCAGCCAAAGCGTCCAGGTTTTCTGGGACGATAGTTTCACCGCTTTGCCACCCAATCTAAATCAAAAAATGAAGGCCGCAGATCACCCGCGGCCTACAAAATTTATGAATTACTCAACCACTTCGTCAGCTGCAACGCCAACGCCACCGTTCATCAGGCCAAGAAAATCGATACCCGAAGCCGCTTTAGTGCCCGACATCTTCGCTTTTTCCAAAATTGCCGTCATTTGCGCCTTTGATTGTTCAAAGTTTTTCACACGTTCAGCTTGATCTTTTGGATACATATAGTTGATCGTTAAGCGATCAGTTGCAGAGATGTCATTATTAGCAGCAGCTGTATAGCAAGTGCTGTTTGCCCCATTCAAATAAAACTCTGGCGGAAAAGAATAAAGCATCACGGATTTAACGTCAAAGTCAGTCAACATCAAATCTTCACCAGCCATTGGAGCCATGTTGAATTTGATGGTTTCCTCATCCCAGTTATTGGGTTCAGCGCTCAATTCTTTATTGATATGTTCCCAGTTAAATTCGTTCACGCAATTGGCGGATGGACTTTGATGCTCATGTAAGAACGCCAACGCATGACCAAATTCATGAAGAATAATGCCGCGTGGTTCTTGCTGAGCCAATACTGCGGGATCAAGCTTGTCAAATTCAGCAAGGTTCATTGATGGCTCATTTTGCTTGGTTAAGCTCACGGCCCAGGAACCAAGAACCGACCAATAGCCCGGTTGATCATAAGAGATACGAATTTGCATTTCTTTATTACCTGCACTTGCGCAGGACCGAGGTTTACCTTTTTTGCCAAAATCAAAATTCATACCCATCCCGCCATCATTGGACCATTGATTGGCAATAGCAACGACTGCATTGTTGGTTTCGTTTGAGCCCCCCATAAAGCAAGCGCGTAGTTTTGCATAAGTTGGAGCCCATTGAATGGTGCGGCTATACATGCCTTTTGCCGCATCTGAGTTATCGAGTTCAAGCAGACCTTTAGAGACCGCAGCCATCCGCTGAACATAAGCTTTTGGTAAGCCACCTTTGCCTCGGGGGTCGTGCGCTTCCGCTGCTGATAAGCCAAATGTGGTCGCCACACCGGCCAGAAGAAGTAATGAAACTGTTTTTTTCGCCGTCATTTGAGTACACTCCAGTTTAAATCCCGTGCCCCGTGATTACAAATCTACCACAGTTGATAACCCTCGCAAGACCAAACCTGTAAGAAAATTGTGCTAAAACTTAAGCCACAACGGGGCAGCATTGTGTAAACTGTAATTGCTGATTTGACCAAATCGGGCCAAGGAAGCTATCTTGCGCCTGAATTCTGGAGTTTCTCAATGGACTATAAGTCTGACGTCATTGCCGCTATCGGCAACACCCCGCTCATTAAGCTTCGCAAAGCTTCTGAATTAACTGGTTGCACAATTCTAGGCAAAGCCGAATTCATGAACCCCGGTCAATCCGTCAAAGACCGCGCCGCACTTTATATCATCCGTGATGCTATTGCGTCCGGTGAATTAAAGCCCGGCGGCACAATTGTTGAAGGAACCGCCGGGAACACCGGAATTGGCCTCGCGATGGTGGCCCGCGCCATGGGTTTCAGAACCGTCATTGTGATTCCCGTCACCCAATCTCAAGAAAAAAAAGACGCACTCCGCCAACTCGGCGCAGAACTCATCGAGGTTCCAGCTGTTCCCTACAAAAATCCCAACAACTATGTGAAATACTCCGGTCGTTTGGCCAAAGCGATGGGCGCTGTTTGGGCAAACCAATTTGATAACATTGCCAATCGTCAAGCCCACATCGAAACCACTGCCCCAGAAATCTGGGCGCAAACCGATGGCACAGTCGATGGTTTTGTTTGCGCCGTAGGTTCAGGCGGAACCTTAGCTGGCGTCAGTATGGGATTGAAATCACGTAACAAAAACGTAAAAATTGCCCTCGCAGATCCGATGGGTGCGGCTCTATACAGCTATTACAAAACCGGAGAACTGAAGTCTGAAGGTTCCTCAATCACTGAAGGAATTGGCCAAGGCCGCATCACCGCCAATCTTGAGGGTGCCGTTGTAGACGACGCATTTCTCATTCCTGATAGTGAAGCCATTCCAATTGCGTTCGGACTGCTAGAGCATGAAGGGCTCTGCATGGGCGGTTCAACCGGTGTGAATGTTGCCGGCGCCATCCATTTGGCAAAATCAATGGGACCGGGCCATACGATAGTAACCATCCTTTGCGATTACGGTTCGCGCTATGCGTCCAAACTTTTCAATCCAGAATTCTTGCGCGAAAAAGGCTTGCCCGTGCCCCAATGGTTGACCGACGTTCCCAATGTGCCTGACGTTTCAGAGGTGGCTTAAGCAATGAACTCAAATTTGGTTTCTTCAGATTGGCTTGCGTCTAATCTTTCTGATCCAGATATCTGCATACTTGACGCGACTTGGCATATGCCAGCCGCGAAACGAAACGCAAGAGTGGAACATGAAATCAGCCGCATTCCTGGAAGCCAGTTTTTTGATATTGATGGCCTTGCCGATCAAGCTTCATCCCTGCCCCACATGCTGCCTTCGCCCAAATTCTTCGCTGCGGGTGTGCAAGAATTAGGCGTTAGCAATAGCAAGAGAATCATTTGCTATGACTCCGCCGGACTTTTCTCCGCCGCCCGCTGCTGGTGGATGTTCAAAGTCTTTGGCCATGACAATGTTGCCGTGCTTGATGGCGGATTGCAAAAATGGCTCGGTGAGAATCGCCCAATGCAATCAGGTCCGATCCAAAAACCAAATGCGCAATTGTTCACGCCAAAGTTCCGCGCCGAAATGGTGAAAAATCGCGACGAAGTCAAAGCAGCCCTAAGAGGAAATTCAGCACAAGTAGCCGATGCTCGCGGAGCGCCACGTTTCCAAGGCTTAGAAATTGAACCGCGACCCGGCGTTCGCAGCGGCCACATGCCGGGCGCAACGAACGTGCATTACGCAAGCTTACTTCAAGCAGACGGCACAATGAAATCATCGCAAGAGATTGAAGCTGTGTTCGCAACAGCAAACATTGACACCAAAAAACCGATCATCACCAGCTGCGGTTCCGGTGTAACCGCCGCAATTCTAACGCTCGCATTGACCGAACTCGGCGCTAAAAACTTAAGCCTCTATGATGGCTCTTGGACCGATTGGGGCAGCGCCAGCGACACTGAAGTTGTCACTGGCCCGTAAATCACTTCACTGGCGGCACGTAAAGTATGCCACCCTGATCCCAAGTCGCATTTAATCCACGCACAATTCCAAGCGGTGAACCAACGCCAAGGTTGCGCTCAAAAATCTCGCCATAATGGCCAACAGTTGTGATCGCGCGCGCTGCCCAGTCAGCATCAAGGCCCAAGTCCTTGCCAAATGTGCCTTCTAATCCAAGCAACCTGCGCACATCGGCTTGCTTGGTTTTTTCTTTGGCCTCGGCAACATTAGCACCCTTCAAGCCCAATTCCTCAGCATTGATCAAAGCAAACAAAGTCCATCGGGCAATGTTAAACCATTGCTCATCGCCTTGGCGAACGACAGGACCAAGGGGTTCTTTCGAGATCACTTCCGGTAAAATCACATTATCATCGGGACGGGTTAATTTCAGACGCACCGCATAAAGCTGCGATTGGTCAGCAGTAAAAGCATCGCACTTTGCATCTTCAAAAGCCTTTGTTGCAGCATCCGCATCGCCGAGCTCGACAGGTACAAATGTCATGTCGCGTTCACGGAAAAAATCTTCCAAATTTGCCTTTGAAGTCGTTCCGGCAACAAAACAAATCGCAGCTTGTCCAAGATTAAAAACCGAAGCGACACCAAGAGATTTCTTTACAATGAACCCTTGGCCGTCATGATAACTCACGCCTACAAAACGCAACGGCAACTTGGTTTCCCGCTCCATAGTCCATGTTGTGTTCCGCGCTAACACATCAATCTTGGCCGTTTGCAACGCTTCAAACCGCGCCTGCGCGCTCAAAGGAATAAAGTCAACCTTGGTGCCATCGCTGAGCACAGCAGCGGCCACTGCGCGGCAATAATCAACATCAAATCCAGTCCAGTTGCCATCCGCCCCCGCAGCAGCAAAGCCTTGCAAACCCGTATTCACACCACACAGCAATTTGCCACGTGCTTTTACATCATCGAGCGTTCCGGCCTCTACATTGATTGCCGTGCTGAGGAATAATGTTGCAGCAAAAGCCCAAATCAGTTTTTTCATGTTTCGAATCCAGATTATTTGAATAGCAGACAGACTAGACCGCCAATGCCGCGCTGCCAAGTCTCGTTCTTGTCGTTAAATTTGAGCCAGCAATTGCGCAGAATTGTGACAGGTCAGCACCGCAGGCTTCACCGGTCGCCCAATCATGATTACGGGAATTTGTAAGACGCGCGCGGCCTCTAGTTTGGTCGACATGTCTTTTCCACCCGCATTTTTAGTAACAAGATGAGTGACGCTGAATTCAAGCATAGTTTGCTTTTCAGCTTTCAGAAAAAACGGCGGCCGTTCTAACTGCAAAGTCCAACCCGGCGGAATGGCAATGTCTGGCTTCTCAATCATCCGCACCAAACCACCTAAATCAGACCTTGCCATAAACGGTGCAATATCTTTACGCCCAATGGTCAGCATCACTTGCGCATCCATTGGACAGGCTTCAACCGCTGCGTTCATATCAGCAACTTCGATCCAATGATCTTTCCAGATTGGCGTCCATGCCGCTTGTTCTAATCGCATAATCCGAACGTCCGATAACGTCGCCGCCTCAAATGCGTTCTGTGACATCCGCGCCGCAAACGCATGCGTGGCATCGATCAACAGCTCAATGTGCATTTCCTTCAAGTAGGCTTCCAAGCCAGCAGCGCCGCCGAAACCACCTTGCCTAAGTTTACCAATCGGCAAAATTGGCTCTTCAGTTACACCCGCCAGCGACGTGGTCACATCATGCCCGAGGTCCACCAATTGCGCCGCTAACAACCGCGCTTGGCCAGTTCCACCGAGAATAAGTATACGCTTACTTGGCATGAGCAATGATCAAACCATCACGGCTTACGATGATCACATCAGCAGAAATTTCTGCCGAACCCAAAGTTTTCATCACGACTTCCTTTGCCAATTTCGCCACTTTTTCAGCAAGCTCTACGCCTACTAATTCCAAAACTTCGAGCGCTGTATTGGCCGCCAACACTTGTGAGCGCAATTCGGGCGCAACCATTTCTGACAAAAATCTAAAATCAACTTGGCTGCGCCCCGAATGCAAATCCATCGCCCCTTGCGCTAATTTAACAATCTTCGCAAAACCACCGCCAATGGTTACGCGCTGCACGGGATGCAAGCGCACATACTTTAACAACCCACCCGCAAAATCGCCCATGTCCAACATCGCTTCCAGCGGTAAATTAAAATGCGCGCGCACGGCATCTTCGGAAGTCGACCCCGTGCATCCCGCTACGTGCGGGAAACCCGCCGCCCGCGCCACATCAACCCCGCGATGGATCGACGCAATC
This sequence comes from Hyphomicrobiales bacterium, assembly GCA_043760745.1. GTDB lineage: Bacteria > Pseudomonadota > Alphaproteobacteria > Rhizobiales > Aestuariivirgaceae > Aestuariivirga. The sequence goes on along the minus strand of JAYUOP010000003.1, from coordinate 4,111 downwards.
CAAGCCGCACAAGAAAATGGATGCACAATCCCAGTCGTTCCTAAAATCGAGAGCCCACTAATAATGCCGAGCCTCGGGTTCCAGGTTTTTTCCGCAATAGCAGCGCCATCCGGAATAGAAATCTCAATTTCCACATCGGCACCGCCGAGTGCCAAAATCTCCGCTATCATCATCGCGCGGGGAACCGGATTGATTGCGGGCTCGCCAATGCCAATCGGAAGCCCAGCCCGAGTTACAGTGCCAACACCTTCACCAGCTTTAAAGCTAACTCCACGTCCACCAAATCGGACCGTAGAAATAATCATCGCTCCATGCGTCACATCAGGATCATCACCTGCATCTTTAATGATTCCCGCGCGCGCCCAACCATCACCTATTTCTTCGAGCGCCAATGGAAAGCTTGGCTCTTCGCCCTTTGGCAAGCGAATTGTAACCGGATCCGGAAATGCGCCAGTGATTAAAGCCGTGAAAGCAGCCTTGGTTGCCGCTGTTGCGCATGCACCAGTCGTCCATCCCCGTTTTAATTCACCCTCAGGCTTTTCTATTCGCATAAACCCACTGTATAAGGTGCCATGAGCGCAAGACCAACAATTTCTGCACCCACATGGGAAGTAAAGCAAAATCAGGGAACTGGTTTTGCGAGACTTGATGCAGAACCGTTTCCTATTTTTGAAGCGGGTTGGGTTTGGCTTGTGGGCGCTGGCCCCGGTGCGCCCGGTCTGATGTCGTTGCTATGTTACCACGCGATGCAAAATTGCGATGTAGTGGTTTATGACGCGCTGGTAAATCCAGACATTCTGCGCTGGGTCCGCGTTGGTGCTGAATTAGAATATGCAGGAAAGCGCGGCGGCAAACCCTCTCCCATCCAAAAAGATATCTCCATTCGCCTCATTGAGTTGGCAGCCCAAGGCAAGCGCGTATTGCGTCTCAAAGGCGGCGATCCTTTCATGTTTGGCCGTGGCGGCGAAGAAAGCCAAACCCTTGCCAAAGCCAAAGTTCCGTTTCGGATTGTACCCGGAATCACAGCGGGTATCGGCGGCCTCGCTTATGCCGGAATGCCCGCCACTCACCGCGACACCAATCATTCTGTGATTTTCCTCACCGGACATGACGCCACCGGAAAAATGCCAGCCAACGTAAATTGGAGCGCCATTGCAAAAGCTTCACCCGTTATCGTGATGTATATGGCTGTCAAAAATCTCGGCGAAATTGCACAAGCTTTAATGGCAGGTGGAAAATCGCCCGACGATCCCGTGACCATTGTTTCAAACGCATCACTTCCATCACAAACAGTTTTATCAACAACGCTGAAAAATGCAGGTGAGTTTGTAAAAACCAATACACCCGTAACCCCCGCAATTGTCGTGGTGGGCCACGCCGCAGATTGGCGCGAAATCTTAGATTGGTATCAACCAGCGCTTCGGGAGAACCCGATTGGCTAAAGCATTTATCATTGCCGCGCCATCTTCGGGAAGCGGTAAAACCCTAGTCACACTAGGACTTATCAAAGCTTTCCGCAATCGTGGATTAAAAGTGGCGTCTTGCAAAGTGGGGCCAGATTACATTGATCCCGGCTTCCACGCCGCCGCCAGCGGAGCGCCCTGTTTTAACATTGATCCATGGGCCATGGGCAAAGAACGCTGTTTGGCATTGTTCCATGAGTTACAGTCAACTCATAATCTCGTCATTATTGAAGGTGTCATGGGCCTATTCGATGGGCCAGACGGCGCTGCAGGTTCTACCGCTGACCTCGCTGCAATGCTCAATCTTCCAATCATTCTTGTCGTTGACGCCACTCATCAAGCACAATCGATTGCTGCCCTTGTTCATGGTTTCAGTAGTTATCGTACGGATGCAAAAGTCGCGGGCGTTATCCTCAATCGCGTTGCCAGCGACCGCCACGCTGCTATTTTGACTGCTGCGTTGGCAAACTCGTCCACTGAAATCGTCGGCATCGTGCGGCGCAATGACTCACTAAAATGGCCTAGTCGCCACCTCGGATTGGTACAAGCTCAAGAAAATCAAGAACTTACAACCTTCATTGAAACTGTTGCGCTAGGAGTTGCACGTGAAACAAATCTTGACAATTTATTAACCATTGGTTCGTGTTGCGCGAATCAAACCGTAAAAGACCCAGCTTTCATGGCTCCACTTGGCCAATCCATCGCAATTGCGCGCGATAACGCTTTTTCATTCATCTACCCACACTTGCTGAAAAGCTGGCAAAAATCTGGCGCTGAACTTCACTTTTTCTCGCCTTTAGCCAACGAACCAGCGCAAAAGACCAATGCGATCTTTCTTCCCGGCGGCTATCCTGAACTCCATGCTGGAAAACTTGCGAGCAATACAACGTTTTTAGAAAGTCTCCGGGCGAACACTGCCCTAATCTATGGCGAGTGTGGCGGCTACATGGTTTTAGGCGAACAACTGACTGACGCCGACGGCGTTTCGCATACGATGGCAGGTCTCCTCCCCGTTTCCACCAGCTTTGCCACCCGCAAACTACATCTCGGTTACCGTCAATTGCACACCGCATCCGGTCCCCTCAAAGGCAATTATCGCGGCCATGAGTTCCATTACTCAACCATCGCCAACACCCAAAACCAAGACCACCTCTTCACCGCGAGAGACGCTAGCGGACAAAACCTAGCCCTCATGGGCCACATGCGCGGCAACGTGATGGGTTCATACGCTCATATCATCTCAGGTTTTACATCGTGATTTTACTAGAGCCCTTATCCGCCCTTTGGGCACCTTCTCTCATTTGGAAGGACAAACGGGTGAAGGCAAATGTTGTTGGCCTTCTCCCGTGCGCCTTCGCATGGGAGAAGGTGGCCGACAGGCCGGATGAGGGCCTTTTGCCGTTGCACAGGTTTTCGGAACCAATGCTATGAGTGGCTTGATGTTCATGGGAACAGGTTCGGATGTCGGCAAATCACTGGTTGTTGCTGGTTTATGCCGTGCCTTGAAACGCCGACGGCTTCGCGTCGCACCGTTCAAACCACAAAACATGTCAAACAATGCAGCGGTCACGATAGATGGCGGTGAAATTGGTCGCGCCCAGGCGTTACAGGCTAGAGCTTGCGGACTTCCCCCCAGTTTCCACATGAACCCGGTTCTCCTGAAACCTGAATCTGCAACCGGCGCGCAAATCATCGTCCACGGCAAACGCGTCGCCACCATGCCCGCCCGCGAATTTTTCGGTCGCCGGATGGAATTCATACCCGCCATTTTGGAAAGCTATCGCCACCTCCAAAGCCAATATGACATCATCCTCATAGAAGGCGCCGGCAGCCCTGCCGAAGTCAATTTGCGCGAAAACGACCTCGCCAATATGGGCTTTGCAAGTGCAGCCGATGTTCCCGCCATTTTAGTAGGCGATATTCACCGGGGCGGAGTTATAGCTTCAATTATAGGCACGTTTAACGTACTTTCAGATGCAGACCGTGCCCGGCTCAAGGGTTTCATCATCAATAAATTTCATGGTGATGTGAGCCTTTTCGATGCTGGACGATCTTTCCTTGAAACCCAAACGCAAACCAAGTGTTTCGGCGTAATTCCGCATTTTATCAATGCGCGAAATCTGCCCGCTGAAGATGCAGTAGCTTTGGAGGAAGCATCCGTAAGCAACAACACCAAATGGAAAATTTGTGTTTTGCGCTTACCACGCATTGCTAATTTCGATGACCTCGATCCCTTGCGCCTTGAACCTGGCGTATCAGTTCAATTCATCTCCGAAGGTGAAGTCATTCCAGCCTCTTGCCAACTCGTCATAATCCCCGGTAGCAAATCCACAATTGCCGATCTCGACGCCTTGCGCCGCAATGGCTGGGATATTGATATTGCTGCCCATATTCGCCGCGGCGGTTATGTTTTTGGCCTCTGTGGCGGCTATCAAATGCTGGGAACCCAAATCCATGATCCAGCTGGTTTCGAAGGCCCAGCGGGAAGTGCGGCGGGCCTTGGACATTTGCAAATTGAAACCACTTTGCTGTCCGACAAAACCCTAACCCAAGTCTCAGCAACCCATGTTGCGAGCAATTCCCCCATTATCGCTTACGAAATCCATCTCGGTAAATCTGAAGGTCCAGATTGTGCAAAGCCTTTTGCC
>JAYUOP010000002.1:0-5297 GCA_043760745.1 Hyphomicrobiales bacterium | reverse complement strand
ATGAAGCGATTTGTGCAAAAGTGGTGATGCCCATTTCAGTCAAAGCTTTGTGGATCTTTGGACCAATGCCGCCAATCAGTGAAATGTCATCGCCGGACGCAGCGGCTGCTGCTTTAGGTGCAGCGGCTTTTGGCGCTGTATCAGCAATTGGTGCTGCAACGGCTGCTGGCTTTGCGGCCTTGGCTTTGGCTGATGGCTTGGCACCACCAACAAGAATTTCAGTGATGGTAACTGAGGTCAAATCCTGACGGTGGCCGTTACGACGGCGATAATGCTTACGGCGGCGCTTCTTGAAAATGATCAAATGCGGCCCACGGGCCTGCTTTTCAATTTCGCCAACCACTGTGGCACCAGCAACCAAAGGTGCGCCAACTTGAACGTCGGCGCCAGCGCCAACCATCAATACTTGGTCGAAATGAATTTGGTCGCCAGCGGCGCCCTCAAGCTTTTCAATAAGAATTTTATCGTTTGCGGCAACGCGATATTGCTTGCCGCCTGTCTTAATGACTGCGTACATGTTTTTTCCATTCTAATTCGCGCCCTTTGGCGGCTTTTCCTAACCCATTGAAGGAAAAGCACTTTTGCAAAAGATTTCGAAAAATCTTCGGGGTTGCCGGGGGCAGCGCATGATTAACCAACGGACTTTTGGCCCGTTGGATTGGCGGTCTCTAGGGGGGCTGTAGAGCAAAGTCAAGGGTTTCGGTAGGCTCTAGTTCATCTCAGTGCTTTCTGTGGAATGACGTAGTTGGAACTAAAAACTAGGCATTGCGCTCCACAAGCTCTGACCAAAAAGGAATATTTTTGATGGTAGTTGGCCAAGGAGAAGCTGACCACCCTTTGAATTCGCGGACAAAATAATCGTCTAAATTAGCTCCGTAGCAAATTGTGTCAGCGCCATAAACGGAGAACACCGGATTGCCGGATTCCGAAGGAGTTGCAGGGACAAAACGATGTCCCACTATTGGTATTAGTTTTGGAGCTTTAGATATTAAGGCACTTAATACTTCTTTTCGTTCGCCAGAACTTTCAGGTCGATTACCCCATTCACGCCACCACAGCTTATTATGCTCTATATCAAAGAGGAGTCCTTCAAAAGGCCAGTTAAGGATTTGGCTCATTGATACTTCATCTAACCAATCATGTCCTTTCGTTGGTCTTTTCTCACTGAACAGTTCTTTGAGATCGGGTGGAAGAACCAAATCATACTTCTCTTGAAAGTAGTTCAATTGGCTTGCTGAATATCCGCTCGTCCACTGCATTTTAAAATTCACCTTTTTAGCAAACTGATACTGATAACGCGGTTTACCTCACCGCCAAAAATCAGGGCCAGCGCTGAGAGATAAACAAAGAACATGGCCGCGAACAATCCTGAGAGCGAGGAATAGGTTGAAGCAAAGGAATTGAAATTGACGAGGTAGATTGAAAAGGCCTCTGATAGAATAACCCACACCAAAACAGTCAGAACGACCCCCGGAAGTATAAAGCGCATCGGCATTCTTTGCGCGGGCAGGAAATAGTGAGAAATCTGGAGGCCCGTCATTAACAGAACAATTGCAAGAGGATAGCGCAACTGATCAATTGTAGCATATTTTGCCAGTTCTGCTGGAGCAAAAGAACTGAGGAAAGATTTGAAGACGGGAAACGCCACAAGCAAAATGGCGACGACCAGCAAAAGTGCCGCCGCAGCAATTACAAACACAACATTCACCGCATAGACATACCAGAGAGAGCGTGTATCTTTTAAATTATAGGCGCGGTTCAGCCCGACGCGAACAGAGTCGACGCCGGCCATAGCGCTCCAGATCGTCAAGGCGGCGGAGATGCTGAGCAGCCCGCTGCGCGGCACTGTTAGTATTGATTGAATTTCACCCATCAATGGCTTTACGATTTGCTCGGGCGCCACGCTGAGCAAGAAATTTATCACTTGCTCGGCCAGTTTGGCGCTGCCGAAGAAGCCTGCCAAAGTAGTTAGAAAAATGAGAAATGGAAATATTGAAAAGATAGTCCGGAAGGCGATGTTGCCTGCCAGCGGAATAGCCTCATCTGCAAACAGACGCTTGAGAGCATCACGGAACAGTGCCAAGACGGCTCGAATTGAATCATTCATGGTTCGGTTGTAGCGAGAAAATTTGAAAGTGCCTATGGCTGCAAAATCTTCCAATGCTTTGCTGGTGGCTGTTGCTCCAGCTTTGTTCGTTGTGCTGTGGGCAACGGGTTTCGTGGTTGCACGGCTTTCTGCTGGCCATGTGGCGCCAGTTTGGTTTTTGGGTCTGCGTTTTCCAATTGCCTGTTTTTTCATGTTAGGGGTAGCGCTTTATCAGCGCGCTTTGTGGCCCGATGCTACGCATGCGTTTCATGCTGCTGTGGCCGGAGCATTTATGCATGGGGGATATCTGGCTCCGATCTATTGGGCGGTGGCGCATGGGTTGCCGGCTGGGGTGTCGGCTCTCATTGTTGGATTGCAGCCTTTGCTTACGGCGTTTTTGGCCGCATGGATTTTGGGCGAGCGGATTCATGTTCGACATTGGCTTGGACTTTTGGTGGGCTTGATTGGAATTGCCTTGGTGATTTCGCCTAAGCTGCATTTACAAGGCGTGGAAGGGATAACGCCGCTGACCGTTGGGCTGGTGTTGCTGGGTACATTGTGCATTTCATTTGGCACGGTTTATCAAAAGCGCTTTGCCACAGGCATTGCATTGGCCACCGGTGGCACATGGCAATATGTGGGTGGCAGTTTGGTGGTTTTGATCAGCGCCTATTTTGTTGAAGATTTCTTTTTTGATAACTCACATCAAGCTTGGTTGGCGCTGGGTTGGGCCGTGATTGTGTTGTCGATTATTGCAATAACGCTGATGATGATTTTGATCCGCGAAGGCGCGGTTTCAAAAGTTTCAAGTTTAATCTTCTTGGTACCAGCAGTTGCGGCTCTAATGACCTATGTCTTGTTCGATGAGACGCTGAATGTAATTCAAATTTTAGGCATGGCAGTTTGTGCAGGCGCAGTTTTGATTGTTAACCGCGCGACCACCATACGCCCAGCATGAGCAAAATAACCGCAATAAATTGCAGGCCCACGCGCCAGCGCATAAATTGTTGCGACTTGTTCGAAGAGCCGCCGCGCATCATATTGAACAGCCCAAGGCACAGCACCACAAAAACGGCACCCATCATGATTGGGCCTGCATAGTTAAACAAATTCATTGGTCAGATACCTTATTAACGAAGCGGTCCATCAGGCCTTGCGGCAGAAACCTGCGTGCGAGGCCCATGAGATGGGTTGGTGTAGTGACATAATAATGCGCTTTAGGGCGTGGGGATTCAATGGCGTGAATGAGCTTTTCAAGCACTGACTCGGGCGGCAATTTGAAACGGTCTGAACCACCCTTGCCAAGCCGTGCGCGTTGAGCGTCATAAGCAGACTTATAGTTGGACGCTTCGACGTTAATGTGCTTTTCGAAATTCTTGAGCGCGGTTTCAACAAATTTTGTGGCGATCGGGCCAGGCTCTATAGTGGAAACATAAATACCCGTGCCGCGCAGTTCCAGACGCATGGTGTCGGTTAGGCCTTCGAGCGCAAATTTTGTGGCATTATATGCGCCGCGCCATTTCATGGCGACGATGCCCAAAACGGATGAACAATTAACAATGCGACCCTCGCCACCCGCCCGCAGCATGGGCAGGCACAAGGTGGTGAGTTGATGCCAGCCAAAGAAATTGGCAGCAAAAGAAGCCTCTAAGAGTTCACGACTTAAATCTTCCACCGCGCCAGGCTGGCCTGCGGCACCATTGTTGAAGAGGGCATAGAGCTTGCCGCCTGTGCGCTTTGAAACTTCATCGGCGCAGGCCTTAACTGACTTGCGATCGACATAATCCATGATAATGGTTTCGAGACCTTCTGCCTCTAATCGCTTGGCATCAACTTCACTACGCACGGTTGCAAAGACACGGTAGCCGCGTGCTTTCAGGCCCAACGCACACGTGTAACCAATGCCTGATGAACATCCAGTGATGAGTATCGCCTTCATTTTGTAATCCTTAGTTGCCGTATTTGGGCCTGAATTCTACGGTGTAGAGCAGTTATTGGTTTTCGCAAGTTGTTAAGAGTTAAGCGATTAGGGTTGGCGACATGATTAATAGATATCGGATGGGTTTGGTCGGGTTGGCGTTATTGGCGCTGAGTGCAGAAGCACGCGCAGATGATCCCGTATCCATGGGCACATTTGACGATTGGGAAAGCTTTACATACCGCGACCAAGGAAAGCCCGTGTGTTATGCTTATTCAACACCGAAGAAAACCGAATCCGTCAAAAAAGTGAAACGCGACCCAGTCTATTTTTTGGTGACGAATTATACGGGCCGCAAAGTGAAGGGCCAGGTGTCAACAATCATCGGTTACCCGTTCAAAGAATCTTCAACTGTAACAGTGAAGGTCGATGATGCGGCATTTGAGCTCTACACCAATGGCGATGCTGCATGGGCAGCGGCCACTGATATTGAAGCGGCAATTGTGAAGGCCATGAAAAATGGCAAATCGCTTTCCGTCACTGGCACATCATGGAAAGGCACGGCGACCACGGATTTTTATTCTCTGGCTGGCATTTCAAAGGCTTTGGATAAGATTGATACGGCTTGCAAATAAATGGCGATTGATAGGGGCTGGCTTGCTGGCTTTCATATCATGGGATGCAACAGCTTATGCTGGATGCAAATCTGAACTATTCAACAATCATTCTTACAGTGTTTGCAGTTTTGATGTTCGTAACGAGCATGTTGAGCTGTTCAATCTTGACCAGAATGATATTCCGCTCGGTAGTTTTGAAAGACTTTCGCAGAAACTGAAAGCTGAGGGTAAATCTTTGTCGTTTGCCATGAACGCCGGGATGTATGATCAGAATTTGCGGCCCATTGGCCTCTATGTTGAACATGGCGTTGAGGCTAAAAAGCTGAATCGCAGAAATGGCGGCGGCAATTTTCATTTAAAGCCGAATGGCGTGTTCTATGTCGCAGGTGGTAAGGCTGGCGTGATGGAGACGGATGCTTATGCCAAGTCTGGCATTCAAGCTGATTTTGCCACGCAATCGGGCCCCATGTTAGTGATCAATAATAAAATTCATCCAAGGCTTTCCCCTACGGGAACGTCTTTCAAAATCCGTAATGGCGTTGGCGTTATGGATGATCACACAGCGATGTTTGTGATTTCGAATGATCCCGTTCAGTTCTATGAGTTTGCCAGCGTATTCAAAGACCAATTGGGCTGCAAGAATGCGCTGTTTTTGGATGGATCGATTTCCAGCCTC
>JAYUOP010000001.1:0-5305 GCA_043760745.1 Hyphomicrobiales bacterium | reverse complement strand
GGCGGGTCTTGAAAAGGGTTTCATCATAGACCCCTGAAGTGCTCGCTCCATATGCATAGGCTCCCCAAGTCACATAAGCCGCAGCAAGGTCAGACTTTTCATCCCAAATTTTCTCGTCGATGAGCGTTTGAAGACCCGCGCCATAAGCACCGGGCTTAGAGCCAAAAATCCGGTGGCCAACCATATTACTGGCAATGTCAGGCGCGATTCCAGAAGCACACAAAGCAGCGGCTTCTGCTTTCATGCGCGCTGCAATTGGATTGTCAGCAGCATCTTCATCAAGCGCTCCCGCCGCCCGCATTGCTCGATCCAAAAGCTCAATTTGCGCCGGAAATGCATCGCGAAAAAACCCCGAGATACGTAACGTTACATCCACGCGCGGGCGACCCAGTGCTGCAATTGGTAATATCTCAAAACCCGTAACCCGCCAGCTTGAAGGTTCCCAAATGGGCTTGGCACCGATCAACGCCAGTGCTTGCGCAATATCATCTCCGCCCGTACGCATATTGGCGGTTCCCCATGCGGAAAGTCCAATCGATTGAGGGTATTGGCCCTGATCTTGAAAGTGCCGCGTTAAAAGTAATTCAGCAGATTTACGCCCTAAGTTCCAAGCCGTTGGGGTGGGAACCGTTCGATTATCAAGGGAATAGAAATTCCGCCCAGTAGGCAAAACATCAAGCCGTCCCCGCGTCGGTGCACCAGACGGACCCGGAGCCACGCGGCGACCATTTAAACCTGCAAGAAGGTTGGAAATTTCATTGGGTCCACAAGTGGATAGAGCTGGGCGGATGGTATTTTCAATCTCGGCTAAAACAGTTTTTGAAGTACAGTCGTCCCGGCGAAGGCCGGGATCCAGCTGTGGCCGCTCGAAGCTGGAACCCGGCCTTCGCCGGGATGACGCTATTAAAAAAGCGGCAAACAATTCCAGCCTCTCCACAGCATCACCATTGGACCGCCAAGGTGTGCTGAGCAACTTCAACAATTCAGACGGACGTGGCCCTTGCCAACTTTCCGCCATTTTGCAACTAAGGGGATCAAACTCACCAAATCCAAAATCATGCGCCAATGCCCGGATCAATGATTGGTCTTTACCCTCACCAAGACCGCGTGGAACCCGAGTAAGCGCCACGAGCAAATCCGTTTCTTGTTGCCCGGTCGGCGAGGTTCCTAAAATATGTAAACCATCTCTAATTTGCGCTTCTTTCAAGTCGCAGAGATAAGCATCCAGCTTTGTCAAATCGCCATCATCATCTCCAGTAAATCCAGCATCAAGATCAAGTTTTTCACTGCGCGTGAGATCAAGGATATTTTGCTTGAGGGCCTTAACCCGCCGCTGGTCTAATCCTGAAGCGAGATAGTATTCATCGACCAATGCTTCCAAGTCTTTCAGCGGGCCATAGGTTTCAGCGCGGGTTAAAGGCGGCGTTAAATGATCAATAATCACCGCAGAGGTGCGCCGCTTTGCTTGCGTGCCCTCGCCGGGATCGTTCACAATAAACGGATAAAGTTGGGGCAGTGGTCCATGTGCAATTTCTGGAAAACAAATATTGCTTAAGCCATTTGCCTTGCCCGGCAACCATTCTAAATTACCGTGCTTTCCATTGTGAATAATCGCATGCGCGCCAAATTCAGATTGCAGCCAGAAATAATAAGCGAGATAGCCATGCGGCGGCACTAACGCTGCATCATGATAGGTGGCTTTCGGGTCAATGCCATAGCCTCGCGCCGGCTGAATACCTACGGCCACATTGCCATAGAGCTCAATAGCGAAATGAAAAGCACTTCCGCGCACAAATGGATCGTTTTCTGCTGCGCCCCATTGTTCAGTCATCTGTGTACGGACGGTTACCGACAGCTGATCGAAGTAAGTGTGATATTGTTTCAGATCAAGAATGGCTTTGTTCGGCAGAAGTTCATTATTGCGTCGCGCCGTTAGCCTAGCAATCAAAGCATTGCCGCTTGTCGGTGTCTCGCCAAGGCTGTAACCCTGCATCGCCAATGCTTCAAAAATGGCAATTGTACTGGCGGGCGTATCGTAGCCAACCCCATTGGCAATGCGGCCATCCTTATCCGGATAATTTGCAAGAACAATTGCGACCCGCCGCAGTGGGGCAGGGCTCACGCGCAATGATACCCAATTAGCCGCAAGATCCGCAACAAAATCGACGCGGTTTTGTATCGACTTATAAGTAACGATCCGACTTTCTGTTGGCTCGTGATAATGACTATCCGACTTAAATGAAATTGCCCGCGAATGAATCCGGCCATCCAATTCTGGCATAACCACATTCATGGCCAAATCTTTCATGCCAAGACCAGCGGAACTATCGGACCAAGACTCTTCAGACATACTAGCCAGAACGACTTGCAAAACCGGACAATCATAAACCGCCAACGGGTCTCCAGTACCACCAGAAGAAGCCGCAAATGATGTTGCATTCAAGATAACTTGAGGCTGTTTCGTCGCAAGATAATCAGCGATAAATTTGATGCTAGAAGCATCTTTCAAACTCGTTACGTAAATTGCCGAACAGCCTATCCCGCGCTTTTCTAAGGCGTTCAATAGGGCGTCTATTGGTTCGCTTTGTCCTCCTTCAAGCACTGAACGATAAAACAAAAGTGCCGCATCATTCTGGCCACACGATTGTTTATAAAGCCCCGCTGCTGCAAGTGGTTCCGCCGCATCAGGCTTTGCGGTGCCATTGATTAAGTGCTCACAGTATTGAAGAAACTTTTCTGCATTCGGTTGCCCACCGGCCACCAGATATTGCCGTAAGCGTTCGCAATCCATTACGTTAATCGTGGAGTGCGAAGTTAGGTCCGCGTCTGGCTGGCTATCCCCGGGCAAAACTACGAAAGCAATATCATTCGCCCGCGCATGAGCAGATATCGCCCCTAACCCATAAGACCAATAACCGGCACCGCCTAACAAACGCAGCACAATGAGCTTTGCAGCGTTACACGTTTTCTCAATGTAAAGATCAACCGAAAGCGGGTGCTGCAAAGCCAAAATGTTAGCAAGGCGCAAAGAAGCTCCACCGACATTATCAAACGCCCGGGAAAGATTTGCAATTTCGCTATCAGCCGCCGTTAGAACTATCAACACACCCGGTGATTGCTTGAGGTCAATGGCTTCCGCAGCACCATCAATCACGCCAGATGTGGTGGCAAGAAGATGCATTATCCGAGCAGAGCAGTAGTCACCGCCACCTGATCCATACCTTTAACTCCAATGACGACGAGCTTGGTTTCATGGGTTTCATCGCCGCTCCACGGTCGGTCAAAATAAGAATTCATGCGCGGGCCAACCGCTTGAATAAGCAATCGCGATTGCGAGCCGGGAATTGCCGCAAAGCCTTTCACACGCAAAATCGTGCTTTCAACAATCACCTTTTCGATGCGTTGCAAAAGCGCATCTTTGCTCAAGTCATAGGGGATTGTAACGGAGAAGCTAACAAAATCATCATGATCGTGCTGTTCTTCGCCTTCCATTTCATGGGTGGACTTACGATTTGCAATGTCCGTTTCAGCATGAGAACCAAGACCAAGCAGTGCCGATATCGGCAACTTTCCGTCATGCGCCGAGACAATCCGGGTTCCCGCGCGCACTTTACCAATCAGCATTTCGTTGAGTGCAACAGCCTCATCAGATGTAATCAAATCCGATTTATTAACGATCACCATATCCGCACAATTCAATTGATCATTGAACAATTCTTCAATTGGATTTTCGTGTTCGAGATTAGGATCCGCCCGGCGCATGGCTTGAATAGTTTCTTCGTTATCGGCATAACGTCCTTCCGCATTGGCCTTGCCATCAACCACTGTGACAACGCCATCTACGGTCACCCGTGAAGAAATCTCCGGCCAATTAAACGCCCGCACGAGGGGTTGCGGCAGCGCCAAACCAGAGGTCTCAATAATGATATGATCAAACGCCGTGCCGCGATCCAAAAGCTTGGTCATTGTCGGAATAAAATCGTCGACAACAGTGCAGCAGATGCAACCATTAGCCAATTCGATCACATCTTCCTCGCGACAAACTGCTTCACCACAGCCTTTCAGAACTTCGCCATCCACGCCAACATCGCCAAACTCATTGATGATGAGTGCGATTTTGCGACCCTCACCATTTGCCAAAAGATTGCGAATGATCGTGGTTTTACCGGCTCCTAAGAAGCCGGTAATAATTGTTGTGGGAATTTTATGTTGGTTCAAGATTCGTAAACCTCTTTACTGACGCGCGGGATAACCACGCCAAGGAAAAACCCGATGAGACACCAAAGTACGGCACTTGTCGCCAACGAATTAGCGACAAATTCGGCGGCCAATAATGCAGGAACCGCCGTTTCAGCACTTGGTAAGTGTGGTGCACCGATTATGTGTGGAGTGACCACGATCAAAACCGCACCAAGCAGAAACACAAGTTTCCGAGTACTTGCAAAAATATATATACCAACACTCGTTGCAACCACCGTAGCCACCCACCAAATCTGCCGATCCAAGATTTCGGCGGCAGGCATTCCGGGCAATTCTGGAGAAAGTCCTGCAGCAGGCGCTAGTCCTACCGCAAGAAAACCACACAATCCCCAAATGATGCCATTTTCGCGAGTGATTTTTAACCCGCTCAGCAATGAAATACCCAATAATGCGAGAGAAAATCCAACAGCTGTTAAAGCAGCAGTTAACGTCGTAGCCAGAGTTCTCTCCCAACCATCTTTCGGCGCCCATTCAGAAATATCGTGTTCATGCGCGGCAGTATTTTCCGCATGCGAATGATCTTTAATATTTTCATAAGCCTCAGCGGCCAGAATTAATGGTGTGGTTCGCACATGCAGAACGCCACCATAAACCAAGCCCGCGAACAACCCAGCAAGCAAGGTCGCGAGAACAAGTCTTGCAATCATAATTTTAAGAAATGATCAGTGGCAAGGAAAGCCGATAGAGTGGCGCGTATCATGGGCTGCATTGTGGGCAGCGCTGATATCAGAAAAACCACTTAGAAACACTGTGCTTAAACCAATAAAGGTGCACAGCAGTCCGGCTATCATTCGTTGCGAAACGCTGAGTTTCGCGGTCATTGTGTTTGTCGTGGTCATGTTCACCCTCCGTGAGACCTAAATTCTATGGGGAAAATCCCCGGTTCGTATTCGGTAGGTCTCCTGACTTTGCGGGTCGCTGGATTGAGGCGTCCTTCCCGGTCTCCCAGTGGGTATATTGCCTAAATCCTCGCCGCTCACAGTTGCGGGGGCAGTCATGGTTTTGGCCCCAATTGGGTAATCCGCACCATATTCCCTTTTATGTT